>JBAZNK010000008.1 GCA_041649255.1 bacterium | reverse complement strand
ATAATCAGTGGAATTTAATCGTTTACAAATGTCAGCATCAGGCTTAAATTTTCAGGTTCAATTCCAAATTTTTCGATGTACTCCATAGCGGTTGGAGAGTACTGAATGGAATTTAACGGAAATAAGAATAACTTATCGGGATTGCTCGGCTTATTTCCAATACCAACTACAATAAAAACAGGATAGCCTTTCTCTTTATTGAATGATTTATACTTTTGAATTTGATAATCTTTGACCAACAGAATCCTGCCGGAATCAGTCCTGAAAAAATCAGCCCTGTATTTGCATTCCAATGCAACTATCTTGTTTGTTCCCCTGTGCCTCAATATAATGTCCGGATTTGACGATGATTCTATTCTTCTTGGAATGCCTTTTATAGTATCTTTTGTGTAATCAACAATGCTCCATTCGTTTTCAGGCAGAAGATTGATTATGTATTTTTCAAAAGCCACTCCTTTTTCATAGGGGTCTTTATCGTTGAATTCTTTCTTTTTCTGAAACATTGGACTTTTTAACAGATTGCCTTCCCTGTCTAAATAATAAAGACACCCTTTTTCCTTCTTGATGCCCAATTTTGCAACTTTTTCTTTCAGATGCTTAAAAGTTTGCCCACCTTTAGCCATCGGGCATCTTGATATATCGCCATCCGAGTCAAGGAAGTAGATGTATCCCTTTTCTCGTTCTGTTTTTGCAATTGGAATACTCATTTGGATTTTCTCCTAATCATTTTTTCTTTATTTACAGGCAGAATAACATCAAATTTTTTGCCAGACAATTTTTCAAATGCATTTTTCATTTCATTTTGCTCTTTTTGCATCTTTATTAGCATATCCATAACGGTTTTTTGTTCGGTATCTATTTTCATAGCTTCTTTCAAGTCAAGCGCTCCGCCGCAAGCTTCACATATTGTAGCTGTAGCAGGATTTTGTTTGCTACATCTTGAGCATTTCCGAAGCTCAAACTTGCTTCTTTCTTTTTCCTCATCTTGTGCCAGGCCATAGACATTAAGTAATGCCTTATCAGTGTCCCTGCCGGACATATGGACATAAACAGCTGCCATATCCGAGGACTGGGTCCAGCCGAACAATTCCTTTAATTGCGCTTCTGTTAACTTATTAGCAAGAAAAGTTGCCCTTGCATGCCTGAAAGAATGTGGATTGACTCTTTTCTTTATTTTACCCTTTTCTGCCAGTTTTTGAAGCATTTTTGTAGCTCCTCTGTAGCCTATAGAATAACCCCAATTAAATTTATAGTTTTTTAACTTGTTTTTGTCTTTTGCTATCTCTTTTGTAGTGCCCCTCACAACCCACAAAGGCGCTTCAGGATCATCTTTGTCAGGATGAACATCTTTCCATGAGGCAAGATAAGGAGTAGCTCCGATAACTCTGATTCTTCTCATCCCTGTTTTGCCATTAACCGTCAAAACAGCGCTATACTTGTCAAAAATAAGGTGTTTAAGCCTTAATGTCAGGAGTTCACCGATTCTGCATCCAGAATCCGCCAGAGTGGAAATTAGAGCCTTATCACGGGGATGCTCTGCCGCATTAATCATCTTGTTTATCTCATCTTCTGTTAAAAGCTCTTCCGGCAGAATATGTTTGTCCTGTTTTAATGTAGTAGGTATCCATTTTACTTCATCAGGATAAACTCCTTTTTCCTCAATTCCTCTCAGCCACTGGTAAAAACGCTTTATTGCTATTCTGGAGTCTTTTTTTGTGTTTTCACTGTGTTCTCTGTTGTTCACTTCCTGAACTAATTTCTTAATATCCTCTTTCTTCGCTTCGGCAAAATCTTTCCCCAGCATTTTGCCAATGGATAGCAATCTATTAAGATAGAAAAGGACTCTGGGTTTACTTAAGCCTTTCACGGAGCAGTCTTCACAGAATTTCAAGATAGTTTCTTTATTAGTTTCTGAAATATCAGATTTTTTTATTCTTTCGATAGCCATTCTTATTTGCTTGTCAAAATCATACAGGTCTATTTTGAATTTCTGCATGAAAATTAATACCGACGATACTTTTTAAGCTTTTCGGTGTAAGTTGCACCTAAGGTACAAAGCACGGGGAGGATTCGGAAGCTAAGGCACAAAGCACTCGCCAAGGTATAAATTGAACCTTAGGTTCAATTCCCATAGGAACTGAAGTTAAAATTTTGTTCTTGATTTTATTGCTTATGTGGAGGTATTTGAGATTTTTCCAACATTTCTTTCGTGATCAGTATATCATCTGAACAGCATTGCAACAATTCTTCAGTTACTGGGGAAGGAAAATGGCAGAAAATCACCTCTTTTTTTAGATATTTGATTATATATCTTATTGCTGGACAAAAATCAGCATCTCCACTAAATAATAATGCAACATCATATCTATCGTTCAACGCATCCAATAACAAATCGATTGCCAATTGTACATCCACTCCTTTTTCAGTATTTTTGTATATGTCTTTAACATTAACTTGGTTCTCGCATCCAGGACATTGTATGGAATCTGCCTCTTGTATCCCGCAATTTTCACATTCTATATTTATTTTATTGAGAGGCCTTTTTACCAATCTACCCAATGATAAATCCAAAAATGGGGTTTTCTTCAGATGTTCAAAAAATCTAAGCTGTTTTGCATACATTTCTGGATCTTCCTGTTGATTTACTGGAGAATTATAATATCTAATCTTAACCAATTCTTCAGATTTTAGATCCAATAATTGATTAGTCATGTGATGAAAATGAATTTTTGTTATTCCATAATTGCCTTTACAAAAATGGTAGAAATTGCTGCCATCATAATATGCATAAATCCTCTTATTTTTTATTGAGCCTTCCATAACGCTTACACAAAATTTTAATATTTATGAGTTTATTTAATAAAATTATTAGCCTTTCGTTACCGGCTTTAGGCCAGTAACAAAAGGGAGTTAATTAATGATAATAGCGATGGTTTGTTTATAAAGTTTTCTAAAGAGGTTTGAAAAATTCATTGTTTTATTTATAAAATTTATGCTACTTTAGTGGCCTAGAGCACGGGGAGGGAATCGAAGCTAAGGGTCAAAGCTCACGGAAATTGTGCGGAGTCGTGAAACGATGAGAGAAGACGATAGCTCTGTGATGTTTATTTAATAGCATTACTGTATAAATAACTTTCTGTTTATTAGGATTGTGCTACTGGAGAGGTTTAAAACTTAGGCTGAATCGGGGCAAAAGGATATCTATTAGAAAAAAACTATTGGGGCTTATTCTTTATCATATAATGTCTTTTCAAAAATTTTAATTATTGTAAAGATAACAATACACAACACAGAAATTAAAGAATAGCTATGCTGAGAAGAAGTATTGTTAGTAGAAAAATAGCTTGTTAAGCTATAACCGAACACACCCGCACTAATTAAATGACCTATAGAAAATAACGTATAAATTCCTGTGGACACTTTTCTTTTCTTAATTAAAATTCTGAATGCTTGATTTACATTTGCGTCAGTTATTATTGTTGAACCATCTGCTTCACAATAATGTTTTGATAGTTCATGAAGCCTTTCTTCAAAGGATTTCACTTTTTCTGTTAACAAAGCGGTTGTTCTTTCCGGAATTAGTAGACCTTTACTTGCATCCATTATTACCTCCCTTGAAAAGCCCTTTTTATTTAAACATATTTTGAAAAGTCAATCTAATATGTTCTAAATCTTTACTTTTATCTCTATCTTTATCTAACATTTCTTTTGCCTTTTTTAATTTTTCAATCGCACTATCAAAACTTAATATTATATCGATAGGCTCCACAATAGTTCTCTTGTTTTCCCTTGCAAGTTCCTTGGCCCCATTTAATAAAGAAAATTCAAATGCCTGAACTAATACCGATATTATTTTATTAGCTTTATCCTGAAAACTAAAATACTGTGTATTGCCACTTAATACTAAAGAAGATTCCTTAGCTTTTTTAAGCCCATCAGGAGTGATACTCATTACAAAATGACCGGTGCCTTCTCTATATAGGTTAATATATTCCTTTGAGTGTAAATAAATTACGCATTCATCAAGATTAACACCTTCCATTTTTATCTCTCTTTCTACAACTTCTCTGGGAATGCTTTCGTTTGGATATTTTTGATACATCCAGTTTAAGATTTCATCCCCTTTATCTAATAAGTCTGCCATTATACCTCCTAACAAAAATTTTTATTCAATATAGCTCTTAATTTCACCAATGTTGAAAACATAAATATGATTACAGTATTGTAAAGTTTTTTCTCAATTTTTATTCCGCTTCCAAAGTAGCACAATCCATTTATAGTCCCCGCCCAACGAAATAATATGCGACTCGAAGGGAAAATTAAGATGGGGTATTATCCTACTCCTTTATCAGTTGTTGAAAGAATAAGCTCTTTTCTGAAGTTCCCGCAGGATAATGTCAATATTTTAGACCCGTGCTGTGGCGAAGGATTGGCGCTGAAAAAACTTACCGAAGGTTTTAACGCCACCACTTATGGCATTGAACTTGACGAGCACAGAGGCAAACAGGCTAAAACCAATCTTGATTATGTCATTACAGGAAGTTATGAGGATTCAAAGATAAGCAATAATGCTTTCTCCTGTCTTTTGCTTAATCCACCTTACGATTGGGAGATTCACTCCGACGATGCTGACAGCGAGAGAAAAGAGAAAACCTTCCTTAAAGACACAGTAAAATACCTTCAGCCCTCCGGCACTCTTATATACATAATTCCGCAGCATAGATTGAATGAAGATATTGCAAAGATACTTTCCTATCGTTTTTGTGATTTCAATGTATTCAGGTTCCCGGACGAGGAGTATGAGGCACAAAAACAGATTGTTCTGTTCGGAAGAAAAAAGAGCAAAAGTGTCGTAAATGAAAATGATTTTTGGAGATTACAAAGCGTTTATAGAGAAAATCTTCCGGAAATTCCGTATTCCAAAGAGCCTCTTTATAAGCTTCCTCCTTCAGTGCCTGTTTCGTTGTTCTGCTCCTCTCTGATAGACGAAAAAGAGCTTGAAAAGGAAATGGGAAAATCAGTTTTATGGCAGAAATTCAATGGCTATGGTGAGGGGAACGGCAATGATATCGGAAGACCGCCACTTCCCCTGCACACAGGCCATCTTGGTTTGTTGCTTGCAAACGGTTGTCTTGACGGAGTTGTTGGAGAAGGCGAAGATAAGCACATTGTCAGAGGAAAAGTGGAAAAAGTTACGCATAAATTTGAGGAATACGCAGATAATGTCCTGATAGAAAGGGAGGTTGAAAAATACAATGTCTCTATAAAACTGCTCAGGAAGGATGGCGAAATCCTGAACTTAATGTAGTAAATGATAGAAAAGGTAAGATACTCGGATGATGAGAAAAGAATAAGTGTTGAAGCATTTACAGACGGCTATGCGTATGACCAGTACTCTCGCCTGTATTTATTATCCGTTGCAGGATATGACAGCAGTGTCAGGGCAATAACCTCTGCTTTCCTGTCATGGAAAAGTGTTGATATCTTAACAGAGAAGCCCATTTCCCTCAGTAAAGGCTATGCCGAGAAATACAGAGTTCTCAGCACAAAAGTAGGAAATGGTTTATTGCATCAGATTGTCCTTGCAGATAATTTTTTCAATTCCTCCCGTGGAGATAAGTTACTTTATATCGATAATGAAAAGCAGACTCCGGAAATAATATACAACAGCATCAAGAAAAGCTATTCCGTCCCCCTGATTCCAGAATGGTCTTTGTGGCTGTATAGAAGATTGGCACAGGAAAACTGTCTTGAGGAGCTGCGAGGCACGAAAAAAGTAATAAGACTTAATGCCGATGAAGAGAAACTTGATTCAATCGTTTCTGAAGGAGTAAAAAACAATGAAATAAGTTTTTAGTCAAAATGCTGGAAGGAATAGAAAACATTACTGATTATTTAAGAACATACGGCAACGAGCTTGCCGACAGGATTAAACAGAAAGCAGAGCCTCTGTTCAGTCCAGGGGATAAGTGGAACAGCAGAATAGGCAATCTTCTAAGAAAGCCCTATCAGGCACAGGGAGATGCTGTTATGGGCATTACGAAACTGCTTTACAATTATAATTCTGCGATTGTTGTGGGAGAAATGGGATGCGGCAAGAGCCTTGTCGGGGCAAGCGTCCCTTATGTTTATGACAATCACGGAAAGCCCACCAGAACTCTTGTTATGTGCCCGGGACATCTTGTAAAAAAATGGCAAAGAGAGGTTATGGAAACAATCCCTGATGCAAAGGCAAAAATAATAACGAATTTGGGAGATATTCTTACCATTGACAGGAATGCCAAGCCGAAAGTTCCTGAATATATGATTGTAAGCAAGGAGCGTGCTAAATTAGGCTATGCATGGAAACCTGCTACATTATACAAGAATGGAAGTTTTATCTGTCCTGATTGCGATGGAGAGATTGCGAACAAGGATGGCATACCTGTAAGCAAGGATTACTTAATCAGGAATAAAAGATGGTGTCCTGAATGCAAAAGCCCCTTATGGGAGGCAGATAACAGCAAGATAAGAAGATTCCCATTGTCTGACTACATAAAGCGTTATCTCAAAAACTATTTTGATTTCTTCATTGCGGACGAAGTTCACGAGCTTAAAGGAGGCTCAACTGCTCAGGGCAATTCTTTTGGATCTTTATCAAGTGCGTGCAGAAAAACAATCGCCCTGACCGGAACGTTGCTCGGAGGCTATGCAGATGATATTTTTTACGTTTTATACAGGCTTTCTCCTGAGACTCTCAAGGAAGAGGACATAGAATACAGCGGTGTTTCAAAATGGATGGCAAAATACGGAGTGCTTGAAAGAATAACAAAAAGCTATCCCGAAGACAATACCTATTCAAAAGGCAAAAAAGGAAGCACGACGTTAAAAAGAAAGCCGGGCATATCCCCGATGATTTTTTCAAAACATCTCTTGAACAAATCAGTATTTATCTCCCTTGAAGACATTGCCACAGACTTGCCGCAACTTTCAGAGGAAGTATCCCGGATAGAAATGGATGAGGAACTTGCCGATGCTTATAATAAACTTCAGGATAAGCTTTCTACGGCGGTAAAGTCTGCTTTAAGCAGAGGAAGCAAGGCATTGCTTGGGACTTATCTTAATGCACTTTTATCCTATCCTGACAGGCCATTTGACAACGAGCCATTAGTTTATCCTGATACCGGTAAAGTAATTGTAACGCCAAAAGAACTTACAAAAAATAACATATATAAAAAAGAAAGCAAATTAATTGATTTAATAAAGCAGGAATTATCCGGCAATAGAAAGGTCTTTACCTACTGCCAGTATACAGGGGTTAAAGATATAATGCCAAGAGTTCAAAAGTTGCTTTTGGATGAGGGCATTAGAGCCGATATAATGAGATATACTGTAAAGCCAGAAGAACGGGAAGAATGGATTGAGAACAGGGTTAAAGCAGGCACTCAGGTTATTATAGCCAATCCGAAGCTCGTTCAGACAGGGCTTGACCTTTATGACTTTCCGAGCCTGATATTTTACCAGACAGGATACAGCATATTTACCCTGAGACAGGCTTCACGAAGGTCGTGGAGAATCGGGCAGGATAAAGACGTAAAGATACACTATCTTTTCTACGGAAACACTATGCAGGAAAGAGCAATGCAGCTTATGGGCTCAAAGCTTGAGGCATCCCTTGCTATTGAAGGCAAGTTTTCAGAGGAAGGATTGCTTGCGATGACATCCGGAGAGGATATGACAACGGCAATGGCAAAGGCTTTAGTGGAAAGGCTTGATGTGGAGGGAGTTGGAGAGGTATGGTCAAAACTGAATGCAAAAAATCCTGTAGGACAGAGACGGGAAAAAACTATTGAGAACAAATTGTTTACGATTAACCCGGTTTATTTTGTGGGGAAGAAAGTCAGGAAGAATGAAAATCAGTTGTTGATTCCGGGATTTTCGGGTATAAAGATATAAGTAGTTTGTGTTGGGAAAGTTGTGAGATAGTATTAAATTTATAGGATTGTTTCTTGAAAATGCACTATTAACTTAAAGACACTCTATCTTATTTAATAAAATTATTTAGAATGAGATGCTTTATAAAAAGAAAAAAGTTTTCCAGTCTCTTTCCACTCCAAATAGTTTTTATAGTCATTTGTGGTATCAAATTCTAACCATCCGTGATAGATTGGAACCCCATATATCTTGTAACCTGAATCGATTACTGCTTGTAGCATATCTGTCATATATGCACGTTCAAAAACCGTTGCTCTCTGCCATGGTTTTCCCGAATAGGACATCCTTGCTAAATGGTAGATTTTTCGAAAGATACTACAACCATTTTCAGATAGTTTTATGAGACCAATATATTGCGCTTGAGTCTCCTCAGGTAAAGGATGAGGTTTTCCGATCTCAATAATCTGATTATTTGAAGAAAATATTAAACTCTCGGCTTCAAGATAGGGATTGCCAAAACGAGCACGAAAATAGCTTTCCCATTGTATATCCACTACAACGGACATATCGTGATTATCTGATAAAATTTTAGAAACCACATATTCTTCGAATATAATATCACCATATGAAATAATGATTTCTCCATTAAGTTCGGGTTCGGCACAAAACAGTGAATAAAGCATATTAAAACCTTCAGGTGCTATATAATATTTTAAACCATTGAATTTTATAAGATGTTCCAGATAACCTTTAACAACTACAATATTTTGTATACCCATTTGGCGATATAAATTTATTTGGGTTTCAAGTATAGTTTCCCCGTTGAACTTTAGCAAACATTTTGGCATATGTAATGTTAAATCTTTCATGCGAGAACCACGACCGGCTGCTAATATAATAACTTTTACATTATTCATCTTACCAGAATTTTCCTTTATAGAAAAATGTTTGCACCAGTTTAAAATCATATTCACAAGTTGATCCATTACGTTCTGGATGCCATTGTATACCTATTATTGGATATTTTAGATGATATATTCCTTCTATTATATCATCCCGACTACACAACGCAAATGGATGAAGGTCTGGTGCAACAACATCCCTAATTATTCCATGATTATGAAAAGAATTTACAGTGAAATTAGCAGAACCAATTGTTTTAATGAATTTTGAATCTGTAATAATTATCTGATGTTTGTTTCTAACATGTTTTATCGTGTTATTAATCATATTTTTAATATTGTAAATAATAACACCACCGAAAAATATATTGATGAATTGCATACCACGGCATATTCCCAATACAGGTAGTTTCTTGGTCAACGCCATTTCTAACAACTTCCATTCTACATAATCTCTCCCATTAGATTTGCCCCTTCGTAGATTAGGGGGAGCATTTACTAAGGAGCGAGAAATATCAGAGCCTCCCGTAAGGATAATTCCCTTAACTTTAAATTGCTTACAATACTCAATAGGATCACAAATTGAATTGGGGATTAAAATTGGTTGTATATCAAGTTTTTGTAAATATTCTATATAGTTTTGGTTAAGTCTATCATTTTTATATACAGAATCTTTCACATTCATTGTAACTGCAATCCGTTTCATATTGTTAGATATATCCTACTTTAATTAGTTTTTTGCTTCTTTATAAAAAAAGCAATGTCTGGTGGTAAATCAATATCACATATAGATATGATATTTGGAATAGAAGCGTCAAAATACCCTTCGACACATATATAAGCTAACCCAAGAGTTTTTCTTAAATGTTCGCATTTTGTTTTAATCAGGTCCCCATGTAATTTTATAAAAAGTTGTAATTTTCTTTTGATATCATAAGAGATATTTTTATACTCGTTTTGCATTTTTGTAACAATAAAAAAATATCTTTCGTTATTTAACGTAGCAATCACCATCGGATGTTTCCCTTGCTCTTTTTCAAATACAAACATAGCTTGTCCGATTCCAGCTTCAATGTAAAATTCTCCTAATGTATTAAAAGCTCTAAAACACATGCTATCAGGATTTCGATCTAAGAATATTTCTGCATTAAGAGATTTATCAATATTTAATAGTATTAAATCCCAAGATTTTTTATCTTCTAAAGATAAATGATAGTTAGTTGCGTGACATGCTATGTTTTTGGGAAATATTGATAATCTAAAAGATTTGTCTGGAAAAAGTTTAGTATATTCTTGAATATCTTTTATAGACCAATTTGGAGAGAGTCTCTTGCATTCCTCTTTTCCAAACCATTTTGTAACAAGATCTCTTTTAAAAAACTTCCAGACATTCGGAATGTTTAAACCATATTTTTCACATATTGCTTCTGCCCATTGGAAAGCTATAGTTTGTGCTTTTATATGATCCCTTGTGGCCATTGCATCATAAATACGTTTCATATACCAGTGTGTCCAAAATTGGTCTTTATTAAAATAATTCATTCAATTAATAATTGAAAGTTTTTCCTCTTCCGCATTTATACAAATTATTTTAGCTTCTTTAAGATGTTCATATATAATCTCTCCACACCCAATAGCAGCAGGTATTTCCAACTCCAAACACCTAATTGCCATATGTGAAGCAATCCCTCCATATTTGGTGACCAATCCAACAATTCCTTGTGCGAAAATCCAGTCATACCCTGGATCAGCTGCTTCAATAAATGCTATCCGTCCCTTTAAATTTTCAATATTTTGATAAAAAACTCGATCAAGTGTTATAATAAAAGCTTCGATTTTTTTATAAGTTACGAAATTTGGTCTTGATTCATGAGTTTTTGCAAACAGAAAATCATCTTTGGATCTGATGAGTGAAGGCAATAATATATAATCATTTATTTCTTTGATTTGTTTGTTTTTCTCAATGTTAATTTGCCATGTTTTTGAAATCCTAGAAATATTAGCATCTAAATTATTACTTGAAAGTATTTTTTCAATGTCCAAATAAGCACATTGAGCTCTAGTGAAACCTAAGATACTACCAACTTTTGCTACTAACTCAATAACATCGGATAAAGTATGCGTAAATTCAAACTTTGCTTTTTCACGCCATTCTATTGCTTCCTTAACCATTTCTAAGAAGAACTCTCCATTTATTTTTAAATTTATTTCTCTAAATATTTTTTCTATTTTAGATAACATTTCAGAATCGGGTTGAAATAATTTCAAACAACAAGGAGATAGTTCATTGCTTTTGCCAAAAATCAGATCAGGTATCTGGTCATAACGTGGGGCAGTAATGTCATATGTACCCGGACGAAGATGCCCATATTTTTCAAGAAAATCTTTTTTAGGCATTATATTTTTATGCACACAGAACAAATCTTTTCTGACAAAAGATACTTGAGTTTCAATAGATGAAAAAAATTTTTCATATTGTTCTGGAGTTATTGCCTTACGATAAAGAAGTTGGCGTAATAATGCATGCCCAATAAACGCAACTCTAGCAAGACGTGCAAAAACGTAGGATCCTTTATCTTTGCAATTAGTAAGAAGCTTTTCAATAGATAAAAGCAACTCATTCAAATATCTCAACGAAGATAAATTAGGCTGTTTTATATATTTTTTTCGATCTGAAGCCAATGTACTCAATAGAATTTTACTTTCTTTTATTAAATTAGGGACATTGTTTAACAATGTTTGCGTTAGCGTATTTAATGAGTCTTCAATTTGAATTATTTCTTGTTTTGAAAAACCATGTCGAAAAAGTAACCGTGTTCTTTTGGAAATTACAACATCAGAACATGAATATGCAACAGTAAATTCTATTTTGTCATGAAGATAAGGTTTTTCTCGTAATTTATTGATTTGATAGCGTACTAAACGATTCCGTATTTTGGCTGGTAATGAGGAAGGAGTTAGTGAAAATAAGCTTGCATTAATATCAATATATGGTTTTCCTGCAAAAGTTATCATGAGTTCTTGTGTTTCTAAATCTGTATATCCAAGGCTCGTTCTAGCTTTATACCAAGTGTCTTTTGTTATGAGGAAACGATAAAGAGATATCGCCAGTTTATTTGGACGGGTACCAAGCATCTCAATAGGATTCCAATCTGCCATGTCTGAATATATTATAGGATTACAAGTAGAAACTGATAGGGATAATTTGTTTAATGTACTTTTTATAACCTTATCATTTTTCCTACATACCCTATTCGACAACAAAAGACGAACTTGAAATATATGAACTATTTTACGGCGATCAATCGCAAATTCAATGTCGAGAATCTTTTCAGGAAAAAACATCTCAATTTCTTGAACAGCGGATAGAATACATGACCAAGGAAACATAACTTTTGAACTTGCAAATCGTGCGATGCGAATAAGTTTTCGCTTTCCAGCTCCTGTGACTAAATTAGTTTGACCACTTTTATTATCGTATTCGATAATATAATAAGGGGCATCTGTTTTAGGATCTCTTGTAAAAATAACGCCACTAATCAGGGGATTTAGCAACTGGCGTTGCACAATAATTTCGTTAGAGAGATTAAAATCTTTCTTTTGGTAGAAAGAATCTATCACTTTGTTAACTGCCGATGTAATTAATTTTACATTGTTGCTTGAGATATTTAATATGCTTTTATAAATACCTGCATGGGTGTCTGTTGCATTGTCTTCCAGAACCGCTGAACTTCGAATAATTAGAGTGTTGCCTAGTTTATTTTTTTGTATTTTTGAAAGTATTGACTTAAAGTCTCTATTCCACTCTCCCACTGTGAAAGAGATAAAATTATCAATTTTAGATTGTCGAAGGTGTGGTAAGAGATATTTAAGAGTACTTGCTTTTGTCACAGTATATCTTTTTTCTTATCATTATACAAATATTTATATAACATTAAAGCTTTCTTTACTATTTCTTGTTCTTCCTTATAATAGAGAATTTCAACAGCTCTTTTAATAGGAAACCATTTAATGTGCTTAAATTCTGTATCATGTTTTTTTAGCTTTTCACATTCTAATTCTAATATAAAGAAGAAAACCGTTTCATCCCATATTTTATTATTATACTCATAACTCCAAGTAGTAAAGTCAATGAAATCTATAATTTTTGACTTATAACCTGTTTCTTCCAATACTTCTCTTATTGCGCATTTTTCAACATTTTCATTTTCTTTAAGCATTCCCTTAGGTATTCTCCACTCTGCCGGGTTTTTATTTCCACATAATAGGACATTTAGCTCATTGTTTTCATATTTCAAAATCAATCCTCCCGCAGAATATACCTTGGTTGAGTCTTTTAGATTTTTTATTCTTCGAACACATCTAAACCCTACATTTTGTTGCCCTTCGTTTGCCTCATAGTCGAAACGATAAGAACACCAAGGTAATATCTCAAATTTACTCCATGCCCCACCTTTTACAATTATCGTTTTATCCTTTTCTTTCCAAGTATTAGTCCATTCCCAAACATTGCCTGACATATCATAGCATCCATATGGACTAACACCATTTGGATATTTATCAACATCCGTTTTCCCAGAAATACCAGACAATCGTGTATTGCATTTTATAGAATCCCAATCGTTTCCCCACGGGAATAATCTCCCATCTGTTCCCCTTGCAGCTTTTTCCCATTCTTCTTCTGTAGGTATATCTTTCTCTATCCATTTAGCATATTTTTGGGCATCGTACCAACTTATATTCGTGACAGGACATTTCTCATGACCTTTAGAAAACATGTGGTTTTGATTAAATTCTCTATATTCTTCATTTGTCACAAGATATTTATCTATCAGAAAAGAACTTACAAATACTTCTCTTTCTGGATATTCACCTATGAACCATGACTTATGAGCTCCTTTTCTTATTATTTCTTTTATTTCTTTTTTATCTCGTCCCATTATAAAATTACTTTCCTTCACAAATACCATATTCTTTGTAATTCTATATTCAATAACTTCTTTTATTTTTTTAATAACTGCCTTACTAATTCTGTTATGCTTTTGGTAGATATCAAATATTTTAGATATTACATTTGGATTTCCAATCTTTTTTAAGACATCAATAACTTTAGTTCTTACTTCAGCCTCAATATTAAATTGAATCATCACAACACAAGCATTTCTCTCTACTTCCAAATTCTTATGGTTAAACGCAGATTCAACAAAAGTAATTGCATTTGCATTATCCAAATTCCTCTCAGTCCAATAATCTACATCAGTACTGTATTCAATAGAAGTTCTTAATAATACTCCTTTTTTAAAATTATCAAGAATTAGTTTGTCTTTCAATTCATTAATAAATTCGTATTTATATTGCTCCATAATACCTTTATAATTCTTCCAATTATTTTCTTCTTGTCTCAACATATCCTGAGCTTCTTTCACCTTATATAGTTCTTTGTCAAGCCATTCTTTAATCTTATTTATTAGATATTCATGTGTTAGTTCATATGTTTCATGTTTTCCATCTTTTTTTCTTATAATCAATCTTCTGTTAATTAACTCTCTTATAATATATTTTAAATCTTTAGAACTAATGGGCATCCCTTCATACTTTATGTTTTCTATCTCCGATTTTTTTAATGGTATCTTTGTCTGTTTTGCTGAAACCATTGATTTCATTATTTCTTTAGCTATTATTTGAAATTTAAAGGAGAAAGGTTCTAATGCAAAATCCACATAATCTGTTAAAATGCCCTTTGCTCCGCCTAACGCAATGTAATCATTAGTCCGTATCACTTTTTGATTTTCATTTAATTTGTTATAAAGAGTATAACATACAATTTGTAATTGAGGCGATTCAATCATATTATTTATTGCTAAATCATCAATGATTATTTCGAGCAAATCTTTTTGTATTGATAACTCTAATATTTCTAATGGCTTAATAATAGCATCCTTTGCATGTTCCTTTGATAATTCTTTTAAACGGAATCTGTAATTAAAAATATCAGGAATTTCTTCACCTATATCATTAAATTCCACAAAGAAATCCTCTCGAAATGAGAGGATAATTTTAACATTAATTGAAAATTCATAAAACAATATTCTAAGAGTGTCTATGAAATCTTTTCTTGTTTTTGAACCCAAGGTTATAAAAAATTCTTCGAATTGATCAATCGCAATAATTAAAGGTTTTCCTATTAGTTTATTAACCTCAATAATCATTTCAATTAATCCATAATTTTTATATTTTTCATACGTAATTGATTCTTGAATTTCTTTTTCAATTTTAAGCCAAATACTTTCTTTGATTGATTTTGTTGGATTTTCAGAACATCTGACATAAACTGGGAAATAATTATTTAAATGTAGTTTAGGGAATACTCCTGCGAGCAGAAAAGATGTTTTTCCTACTCCTGATTTACCAAAGAGCAAAGACAATCGACTATTCTCTATTTTGGGAAGAAATTCAGTTACTTCAGCCTCTCTTCCATAAAAAATGTCTTTATCTTCAATATCAAAGTAATTTAAAAATTTATAAGGTGTTTTTATCTTTTTAGTTTCATTCTTTATTTTTCTAGGAATTTCTTTTATTTCTTTTATTTCTTTTTTCTTTTTATTAACTTCTTGCAATAAATTATTTAGAAAATAATATAAAATTATATGGTTATCTTTGGTGTCATATGGGATAGTGATTATATTAAAATGCTTTTTGTAGGACTCTGCTTTTAAGTCAAATAGTCCTTTTTCATTTACTAATAGATAATGGACTGGGCCTAATTTTAAAGTTTTCTTTAATTTCCCTAAAAGGGTTGACAGATAAGGGTCTGTAAGACTATAACCTATAAAGAGAAAAGTCTTAGTTCTGAATAATATATTCAATGTATCTATGAAAATGGGTGTATTGTAAACTAATTCATCGTAATCGGCTTTGCCTAAGACAATAGTGTTAATGTTTTCAACGGATCCATGTATTTTAAAGATATAAAATTCATTTTTTCTGTTCATTTCATTCATATCTCTTGTGTTTAAAATAGTGTTTACTTTTGCATCAGGAAACCCTTTTTCTAATAAATGATCATAATTAGTCGTTAGTATTTGAGAAAACCCTATATTTTTTATTGTTTCGTATATTTTTGGGAGTTTTTCTACCTTGACATCAAATATCTTCTTAATGAAATTTAGAAAATGATATTCCCCTAGTTTTTCTCTTAAGTATTCGGCAATTTCGTCATATTCTTTATTCTTTTCCATAAGGTCTATGCTTTCTTTATTATAGGTAACATCAATGTTATTATTGTTACAATATTCTAGCATTAAAGAAATTAGTTTCCCCCACAATGGAAAACCTGCACTGGCAGATAAACCTGCTCCTGCAAACAACACACATCGTTGATTGATGATGTCATTGATTAATTCTTCTGGTATATGGGGAATTTGATAATCAATATTTAGAGTTTGGTTAGATATTCTATCTGACATGGATTTTTTTATCTACTTTCTTAATTCCTCTGTCTCTTTTTCGTTAATTGTTAGGGAAACTATATCGTTTCCCTCCAACACAACAATTTCCCCTTTTTCAAGTTGTTTAGGAATTTTAACAACATCTTTAAAAAATGCCCATGCAAATCCTCCATGTGTGACCACGGCTACACGTTTAAAATTAGCCAATTTACTTTCTCTATATATTTGATTAAATGCATCTTTTGCTCTTAAAAGGATTTCTGTATATGTCTCTGCTCCAGGTAAAGTTTCGACAGATTCAGAAGGTTTGGTGTCATTTTCTTTCATTTGTTGAACTCTCATGTAAATTGGAGGGAACAATGTTTTTGCTCTGCTTTTCTCAATTCCACTAAGTACGCCATAGGAATTACGTTCTCTTAAATTATAAATCTCCACAACTTCTACACTAAGTGCTTCATTAATAAGCTCTGCTGTTTCCCGAGCCCTTATATATGGACTCGTGTATACTACCTCAATGTTTCTCGTTGATAATACTTGACCAACATTTCTTGCATATTTTTTCCCAGACTCAATTAATGGATCGTCAGCAATCCCACCATAGCTATCTCGTCTATCATCATCCGCTTCAGTATGTCTAATAAAATAGATTTTCATTTTTGCCTCCTCAAATTAGCCTATCAAGGCTACTTTATAAAGATTACTTCTTAATCTAAAAAAGTCAAATATTTTTTCTCTAAATTTTCCAAAACTCAACAGATAGAAACAAATCTCATAAAAATAAATTTTATTCTAATATTTGTATCAATGCAAGAAAAATTTATTTGCAAATATCTATATTTGTAGACATTTTTCCACATTTTCCTCAAAAATCTTTACGACTCTAAAGTAGCACAATCTATTTTAAAGGGCTTTCTTTATGTGTTTTGAGGTCAAAAACACCGACGATGAGAAACAATAACTGCGAAAACCTGATGTGCAGGATAGAAAAAGTAGAGAAAAAGCTCTACCGCTACATTGAGGCTCACGCAGACCTTTTCACGCAAACAGTAGAAATCAGGGATGACTTAGAGGAAGTCAAAACCGAACTCAAGGCTCTGAAACAGGAGCTTCAGGCATTCACAAATCATATTAAGGAATGGAATTCACGGGGGAAAAATTCTAAGTAATCTTAGTTTTGTCCATTTTATGTTACCCGTGAATTCCTCCTCCTTATCTTCAAAGAAAAAATGCGATTTAACTGTAAAGAAAGCATCAGAGAATCAAAAGTCATGGGACAAACCCCTCAGGCAATCACAAATCATGTTAAGGAATGGAATTCACGGGGGAAAGATTCTAAGTAATTAGGTCTGTCCATTTTGTGTCATTTTATGTTATCCCCGTGAATTCCTCCTCCTTTTAACTTTCACGATGTACAGCCCGAAAATAAAACAAGACCTTGTAACCAAGTTATACAGGATTGGCAAAGCCACCCATAAGCCAATGACTCAGGTAGTTGACGGAATACTGCGGGACTATATGGGCAAAATCCAAATCAAACAATGGAGAATCCACTGGGCTGAAGGTCTGTCTCCCCATACCAACGTTACTTACACTGTCTCCCAAAAGAAATCCAATCCAAAATACTCAGGAGCAAAACAATGAGCTTTACTATGCACCAGCTTGGTCTGAAAGATACCCTTGATAAAGTTGCAGGAGTTATTCCTGCAAAATCAGCCATCCCTGCTCTTGACTGCGTCAGGCTTAAAATAGAGGATGGCAAGGCAAGGATTACCGCCACTGACTTAAATACATGGCTTCTTGCAATGGTCGGATGCAATTCTAACGGCACGAAAGCCGAACTCCTCATTCCGGGCAGAAAACTACAGGAAGTTGTAAGTCTCCTGCCATCCGAAGAGATTAGCTTTGAGATTAGAGATGATAAAATAGGGTTGCATTGCAAAAACATAAAGCATAACATTTCTACCATACCTGCTGGAAACTATCCTGCTGAGCAGTGTCTCTACAAAAGGGATGAGAAGGACGGGAATTATCTCTCTTTGCCAAGAGACGGACTTCAAGCAGGGCTTGAGGCAATAAGTTTTGCCTCTTCAAAAGAAGAAGGCTCCATTATAAGCGGTATTTCGTTCCACATAGGAAAGGACAAGCTAAAATTAGCAACTACAGACGGTCACAGGCTTGCAAGTTATTCTATCCCGATCGAGAGCAAGATAGAGAAAAAACTCGTTGTGCCGGCTTCTGTAGCAAGACACATAAGCAAGATGGATGGCGATGAGATAAGAATGTACTTTGACGGCAATCTTGCCGGCTTTTACTCTACTAACCTGGGACTTACTTCATGTCTGCTTGAAGGTGAGTTTCCGCCATATGAGAAAATCATCCCGACTGATAACGACAAGAAACTAACAGCCAACAGGAAAGAGCTAATCAATGCTATCCGGCAGATTCAGGTATTTGCCAAAGACAATCATGAAATCGTTGAAGTAAATGCCTCGGAGAAAGACGGGCTTATCCTGTATGCAAAAGGAGAGGGCTTTGACTCGCAGGCTAAAGTAGAGTGTCAGTATAAGGGCAGTGACATAAGAACAGGAATAAGTGCAAAATACCTGTTGCAAAATTTACAATCCACTTTAGCAGAGGAAATAGAATGGTCGTTCAAAACGCCCCTGTCTGCAATGATGTTAAAAACAGTCCCCTGCGAAAACAAGGATAATTTTTACCTGATTATGCCTGTCCAGTTGCAAGAAAATGAATGAAATAATGAAAGATAATGACATCATGCTCCAACCATTTCCACCGGATAGCTGCGTTCGTCAGAAAGCGGGCGGGGTTGGAAAAAGGTAGTTGTGAAATGCAACTCATACCTTAATAATCCGCCCGCTTTCATGAGCAAACACAATGAACTGTAAATTGCCAGCAAGAAAGATGTATGAAACAATGTACGAAATACTTACGAGAAGATTCCGCGATTACGATAAAGCATGGGACTGCTTAATTGAGTTCCTTGCAGTGGATAACTGCCCGGCAGTCCTCGGCCAGTTAGAGCATAAATTAGAATGGCTCTTTAATGACAAAGACTTATCAGGCAAGCTAATGGCTGTTTACAAACCTGAAATTATCAAATCCGACATACACGACCATCTTGGAGATATGTACATTGAGAATCAGAGCAGGTCGGGAAAGCTTGGAAAAGGGCAGTTTCTGACACCTGATTCAGTAGTGGAGTTTATGTGCCAGAGCACTATAGGAGAAGCAAAAGAGACAGGCAGACCGCTAAACGTCCTTGATCCGTGTGTCGGGACAGGCAGGTTCTTAATTGGGGCTTATAAATACGCCCCTGATGCAAATCTATTCGGCGTTGACATTGACCTGCGGGCTTTACGAATAGCTTTCACGAATTGTGCCATTCACGGGATAAGGGCATATTTCCTGCATGCCGATTCATTAGTTCATGAGATTGACATATCAAAACCGGATGGCATAGCCAACTGGCAATATGCAAATAAATGGTATTCATGCTGGGACAAGCTAAAGGGGATGGTCGGAAAAGAATCCCTGATACCAATTGAAGAGCCCTTAGAAGCATTAACAGCATCAAAAGAATCCCAGCCTTTGGTAAGCACAATCTCCGCTACCTCTCAAATCAACCTTTTTTAGAATGAAACTTTTAAAAACAACCCCAGTAATAGAAACAACTCAGTCAGAATGCGTAAAGCCTGAGCGGGGTCTTGGATGGGAAACGGGCACGATTCGGAGCCTTGAGCATGCGCTTGATTTGTGCGATGAAATACCTGTATGCGACTTAAATTGTAAATTACGGGACTCTTATCATTTCTACGAGAGTGAGAGATATAAGGCTTACAGGTAAATGGAAACGTATTCAACACAGTTAAACTATCTTGAGAAAGGCTGCAAATGCCTTAGCGAGGGCAATTGGAAGCTTGCAGTGAAATACTGGGAAGCGGGATTAAAAGAAACCCTGTTTACTCCCAACAACCCAACGCTTTATGGACAGGGAAATTTCATAAAAGAGCAAGATGGGGATGCAGTGGGGAAATACGCTGACGGAATTTTAGAGAAACACATTTTGAAAAACGGAAAAGAGCTTGCCGATAACCGGGTGGAGCGGTTTAAGCCCCTGATAGACGGAGTTTATTCCTTGAATGCATACCGCTCACTTTATGACTCTGAGGCAGGAGACCCTTTAAGTGCATTGCTCAGATGCATGAAAAACTCAAAAGAGAAGGCGCCTGTAATCGGCTATGCCCTTGGAAGAACGTTGTTAGACTTTCTCACGGATAAGCAGGTTATGAATAAAATTGACGTAATCATTCCCGTGCCAATATTCCCCGGCAAACTGAAAGAAAGAGGCTATAACCAGTCAGATTTGCTTGCAGTGCCATTCCAGTGGTATACGAAGATACCGGTAAAGCGGGGAGTATTATCAAGAATCAAAGATACAAAAGATTTAAGATCCCTTCCTCAGGCAAAACGGGAGCAAGAACTAAAAGGAGCATTCAAAGTCAACGAGCCTGATTTTGTCATGGGAGAAAGCATCCTGCTTATAGATGATGTTGTAACTTACGGCACAACGTTAAAAGAATGTGCAAGGGTTTTACGAAAATACGGTGCAGAAAAAATATATGCAGCTACGATAGCAAAATCCGAAAGCTCTACGCTGAGAGAGAGGCAAAAATATCATGGGATTGATATACTTAGTGGGGTAAGGGAAGAAGAAAGTGAATTTCGTTCAGACGATTACCTCGAGAACTTAGAAGATTTTATCCTTGTTTATTGTGAGAAAAACACCAAACCGAAAAATTTAAATAATGTCACTACCTCATAATGACACTACTGATTGGTAGTAACAAACGAGGCAAATGTTAAGTCAACTAAGTTTATCGCATTGGAGCATGGTTCTTATAGCTCTGCATCACATAAGAAAGCCTCATAGATATACCCAGAGATTATACAGGGAAGTCCCGAACTCGTCCCCTGCACACATAAGAAAAATATTATCTCTTATGGAAACAGGTGGCTTCATCACAAGAACAGAAGGCAGCAAGATTAAGCACATAGAATTTACCCCAAAAGGCGAGCAAATCGCAGAAGACGTGCTCAAACTAAAACAGGACATGGAAAGAGACGTGTCCTTTTTTGAAAAAAAATGAAACACCAATACAAACAAGGCTTCGCCGAAACAAACCCGCATTATAACAGGATGAAGTTAGAGATAAAAGTCCTCTCTTTACTTGACGGTCAGCATCAGGAGGAATTAGAGGACAGGCTAAAGGAGTTTATCAGGGGATATGGAGTCAGGGCAAGAATCTATTCCTCTACCGGCAATGAGATGAGCGTAAATCAAAATGATTACAAAGAAAAAAGAAAATGAGACCAAATGAACTAAACAAATTCGTGGAAGGCTTTATAGAAGCACACAGGAAAGACGTAATTAACAGCCCTGCTTTTCTTTCGTTCACTCTTTGCGATGAGTTGGCAGAGGGCAGGGAAAAACTTCTGTTCGGAGACAAGGATTATCCTTACCTGCATGCAAAATTAGAAGTGCCAAGCAGTGAAGTGGCAAAGAGGGTAAAAAAGTTTTATGGCATAGATTTTTATGAGCTCAGCCTGCACGTCAACACAACGAGTCCGATGCACAATGCTTACTGTGCTCTCGTTGAAAGCACTGATCTATTTTATGATTTTAAGGAAAGGAATATGGGCATTGTAAAATTAGACCACGCACAAGAGCTTGAAAACCTGCTAAATGAAACCGGCAAGCTGAAATTGGACGGCATAGAAACCATCGGAACAGCCTTCGGGCCACAGGGCATAATTTGCCAAAAGGATGAGAAAGACAAGCTTATTTCTGTAAGATACAAGGAAATGCCGGTAAAGGAGTTTTTTGGAATTGCAAACAAGATAGACGGGCTTGAGCTTGTTGATTATGGCTCAGGAGGGTTTTATTACGAACTTGGCGATGAGTCTGACCCGAAATCTGTTTTAAGGAAACATACCACAGCGCTTGTGCTTTCAATTTTAAATTATAATGGGAAACCAAAACAAAAACAGCAAGTACAAACCAGACGTTCCTGAAAACGGTCTTGAGCAAAAAATAGGAGAAAAACCGGAATCGTTTTACGACGGGAGCTATCACGGCTATTCAGTAAAGCTTAAGGTAGTGAGGGAAAACTCAGAATACAAACCCGTCCAGTTAAACACTCCTAAAAGCGTGTATAATTTTGTAAAGCATCTTGAAAACGAGGACAGGGAAAAGTTTATTTCAATACTGCTTGATTCAAAAAACAGGGTGTTAGGAGTAGATGAAGTAAGCACAGGCAGTCTTATGTCATCAATGGTAGAGCCAAGAGAAGTGTTTAAGACGGCAATTTTATACAATTCGGCAAATCTTATTTTTGCGCACAATCATCCTTCGGGAGACCCTACGCCGTCTGCAAGCGATATAGAATTGACGCATCATCTGCAAGAGGGAATGAAACTTTTAGGGATACGGCTTTTGGACCATATCATAATAGGATATGAACAGTATAAAAGCATGGCAAACGAGAAGCTGATTTAGTGAGAAAGATTAAAATGAACCTTAAAACGAGATGGAAAAACATGAGTATGATTCGGAAGGATGTAATTTACCTGATTCTATTTACAATAGCAATGCTGATAGCGATAATGACGATGATGATTTGCAACGATTATTACTAGTCCCGATTGAAAACCTTGAGCAGAGAATCAAGGAGCTTGAGAGCGAGATAGATGAGAGACAGAAGATAAAAAAAGGGCTTATCTCTGAGCTTGAGCACCAGAGAGTGGGGCTTGAGGATGCAGTCAACCAGCTTGAGTTTGATAAGTTTAATCCGAGTTTTATGTCAAGAAGAACCACATTCCAATTGCAGATGCTTAATGTGGAACAAAGCAAGTTTCACGAGGAGATTTCTTGTTTCAGGGATGTGATAATACTGAAAGAGAAACTTCGGTTTGCACAGGAGGAGTTGCGGAAACAAAAAGAAAAATCAAAACTACTCTTAAATGGAAGAAACTAAAAGACTGCTGAGAAAACTTGTACCTGCTTTAGGCAAGGGAAGCACCAATGCACTGTGGCACTCTTATTTAGCATCCTCTGACCTGAAAAGCAAACAGGACGATGTGGATATTCTCAGGATTATTGCAGACAGGAAAGCAAAAAATGGATATGCTAAAAATATAATATTGCCTCCGCCGGATAAGAAACAAACAGAAGGAGAATATCCGTTGGGAGATGTGTTGTATGCAGATAAGATTTATTCAGAGTTTGGATTGTGTGAGGATGAATGGATAAAGCATATGCTCATCGTAGGAATGACCGGAACAGGAAAAACAAATACTGTTTTTCAGATAATCAAAGAGCTTAAAAAACACGATAAGCCATTTTTGATATTTGACTGGAAAAAAAATTGCAGGGATTTATTGCAGTTTCCTGAATTTAAGGACACTTTTGTCTTTACGATAGGAGCAAAAACTTCATCTTTTTATTTTAATCCCCTTATCCCGCCGCCAGGAGTTGACACAAAACTATGGCTTGGCAGGATCATAGACGTAATATGCCATGCTTATTTTGCAGGACACGGGGTGGAGTATTTTTTAAGGGATGCCTTAAATGACCTTTATGAGCGATTTGGAGTGTATAAAGGCAAAAAGGTATATCCTACCTTTCGTGATATGGAAAAAGTGCTTAAAAAAGAGTTTGTGAAGGGTAGGGAGATGTTATGGATGGCATCCGTGAAGAGAATTTTAGCAAGCCTGACTTTTCCAGGTCTCTTTGGAGATGTCTTGAATGTTAGAAAACGATCAAAACTTCACAAGCTCCTGAATAAGAACGTTATTCTTGAGATGGATAATCTTGCAACTTCAGATAAAGTGTTTTTCATTGAAGCGTTGATGCTCTGGATTTACGAATACAGGAAGAATCAGACGAAAAGAGAGGAGTTTAAGCATGCAATCATAATAGAAGAAGCTCATCATATGTTGAGTGGCAAAAAAGAGAGGACAAAGGGCGAAGAAACGATAATTGAGACCATAATCAGGATGATAAGGGAGTTTGGCGAGTCCATAATTGCCATAGACCAGGAGCCGAATAAGTTAAGCGATTCAATAAAAGCGAATACTTACTGTAAAATCTGCTTTAATCTGGGCAATGGGAAGGATATTGTAGACATATCGAAATGTATGAGCCTTGAGCCTGAAGAAATGGGTTTTATTGACCGTCTGAACATAGGACAGGCGATTGTGAAGCTAAAGGGCAGGTTTAACGAGCCCGTGCTTGTGCAGTTCCCGAAGTTTGAGATAAAGAAAGGAGTGGTGAACGATGAGACTCTAAAACAAGCTATGGACAGACATAATGACGAATTAGACAGTATATTCAATATTGAACCTCTTGAAAATTCTGAAAAAGCAGTCTAAAAACAGCTCTAAATTAATTCCATAAAATGCCAATAAAAATCATCAAAAAAATGAAATCTTCACACCCTAAGGGGTACCTATAGAATGGTATTGATAGTTAAGAAGTTTGTTAAAGTGTATAGTAAGAATGCTAATGTACCTAAGAAATATAAGAACCTGAGAAAGAATAAGTATGTAACGACCTTTAAGTATCCTTATCCTAATATGGGAGAGATATTAGTAAAAGAGTACGGACTGAAGTGGGATGAAAAGATTCTGATATTCTGGATGAAAGAAGTGAGCCTACCGCATTTTGCGAGATACAGGACGAAATTCAGAAAGGTGTATTATGGAACAGTAAGGGAATTGAGAAAAACAAATATATCACTCAATCTCTAATTCTTCGGAAAAATCACCGATTAAATTGGCTTGAGGAGTGTTATCTACTGCTTGTTTTATTATCTTTTTCTTTATTTCTTTAGCAACCACTTCTGCACGTTTATCAAAAAAAGTCTCGTAATTGTCTGCCCAGATACCAAATTCGTCAAGATCCATAATTAAATGAGTTTTCATGGTTTCTGATAAAATGGGATTATTTTTCTTGAATGTTTCCATATATTCGGATGGAGATTTGTCTCTAATTTTTCTCTTATTCAAAAAATCATCAACAATAGTTATATTCAGAATATGATTGATTTTCTTTTCCTCTTTGCCTAACTTACCGAGATATGCTCGTGGAAAGAAATGATGATAGTTTTTACTATTGGCTTGTTTTAACCAATCATTGCTTATATTTACAAGAGAGTCATCGAGAAACGATTTCGGCTGATAATAAGTATAAATACAAAGAATGGCTTTTATATAGCTTCTTCCTGCGCTAAACCAACCATTATTTTTAACAAATTCTGGAGAAATATTTATTGGCCAATCATATTGGGGTAAATCATCTTTCAAAATTTTGTCAATTCTCTTAATATCTTGGGCAAGTTTGCTCTCAACAGACGAAGAATATCTACCAGATAATGCAACTCTCCAAAAGAAATCTTGTAAATATTTTTGTTTATTACCCGTTGGCTTATCATTGTGGTAGTAAAAGAAATATGCAAATGGGACTATTAAAGCATTATAAGGTAATAATTGCGAGACAGGAATTCTATAATAGCTTCTAAAATACTCAACAGTTCTTTCTATTGAATCAACTACGCTTTCCCATATTTCAATAAATTTCTCTTTATCAAGCGATAAGATAATTTTCCTTTTACACTCTTTAGTTAATATCAAAGAAATTATTTGCAGAACTGTTGCATCAGACATAGTTTCATAATTTACATTTTCAAGAGATTCTATTAACAAATCGAATTTCTCAGATAAATCAAAATTTTTCTCGTAGTCATAGGTTTTCGCAACCATTATCTCAAATAGTGAAAGTGGTTTTCCTCCTACATTAATTCTTGTAAATATTTCCGTTGCTACATCAATTGGAACTTCATTTACTTGAATAACTGAATAATTATATGATTCAATTCTTTTCTTATATTCTTCTAATTTATGGTGGTATTTCTGTGGATATCCTGCTAACGAAGTTAAACCACCATAAAGCAGTTCTCTTAACTTGATTATTTGGCTTTTCTCCTTATCATCAATTTCCGTAGTAACAATTTTTTCGTCTTCTTTTGCTTCCAAATCAATATAAAATTCAGAGAAATCCTCTTCTTTCCCATCCCCACGAACTACTTTTTCTCCTTTTAATGCAGTAAACAAGCTTGTTATTCTCTGTTGTCCGTCAAGAATGAAATTTACAAAATCTCCTTTTGGTGGTTCTGGCAAATCTAAATTGCCAATATTTTTTACAGTACGTAATCTTTCTTTAGTTTTCCAGAAAATAAATGTCCCAACCGGATAACCTTTGACAATACTATCTAATAAACTAGCACATTTTTTAATTTCCCAAATAAATTCTCTTTGAAATTGAGGTATTTTTAATCTACCTGAAGATATATCTTCTATTAAACTTGAAAATTGTTTAGATGATGGTTCAGGCAAGTTCATGTTTGTTATTATTTTTTATCGGTTTTTTGTTTACTCCTTTAATTTGCTAAACATTGAGAAATTTATCCCCGTTAAAATGAATCATATGGTCAGGATTGTCTGCCAGCCACACCTCGGTTTCCCAAGCGATGTTATCAATGTACTTCTTAAATTCATGGAAATCCGGAAATGCGCTTATATATATTTTCTTTGCTTTGCACTCTTTCAGCACTTCTTCCAATTCCATTTGGCGTTTAGGTGAAACAGGACCATGTGCCGTAACGGCCTCTATTAAGAAAAGCTGGTTTTTCTGGGAATCATAGAGAATTACGTCTGGCAGTTTATCGTGTTTTGTCATTGGAATTTTCAACTCTTCCAATAGGGCTTTTTCCACACGTAATTCCTTTATTGCGGTATCGCCAAGATAAACTAACTTAGCTCCTTTACAAAATCTTGTCTGAAATTGATTGATTATTTGAACTTGTAGTTCATTGTGTTTTCCCGGCGAAAGTTTGACGGAAGTTCCATCCGGTAACTCTAAAGGGATAAAAAGTTCCTTTCTTCTCTTCTCGTATTTTTCAGATAATTTGCCTTTGTTTTTCACGAATTTCTGTAAAGCACTTTGCCAATTAGATGTCCCATATTTGCCGATAGCTTCTAAAGCTTCGTCAGTAATAGTATATACTGTATTAGGGCTATTTGTAGGTCTGGATGAATCATCGGTGTTTCTTGCCACTATTCCCGCTTGCTCAAACTGGTGAAGTGTCTGGCGTCTTATTGTTTCTCTTGTATTTTCAGCATATTTTTTCCCATAGTTTTCTTGAATGAAAACTAAAATATCATGAATTCTTATAATTCGCTTTTTAGACTCCGACCAAGACACATTTTCCTTTAAATTTAACAAAGCCAATAATGTTAAAGAGGAACGCTCATTTTGTTGTGCTTTCGGGAGCCCTATTTCTTTTAAGATATCAATGGCGTCTTTTATTTTAGGCATTTTAAATTTTTCCTCCCATTCTTATTTTTTATAATTTTGGGACTAATATTCAATACTTCACCAACAATTCTGTCTAAATCGTGCTCATTTTGAGGTTTAATTTTACAAACCATTTTTCCAATTTTTATAATATCTTCAATGCTTGGCAAAGGCAAACTCCTAATGTCCGTGGCATTTACCTGAGTATTGCCGTTAAAAGTCCTAAAGAAACTATCAACAATATTTGTATTTAATATTGCTGCAATACCAAGAACCTCATAAACAGATAAAGTTCCGTTAGGTTTATGTATGTAGTTTACATGATTCTCAAGCCCGATAGTCTTGTAAGGGAATTCTGATTCTAACAATACAGCAGCATATAGCCGTTTTTTCTGCTCTTTCGAACTAAACCGTTTTAACAAGACATAATTCTTTAAGGGCAATAAAAGGGATTTTGTTTCATCACATATTCTAATTGCCTCTTGCTTGCCACTCTTCTTTAACGGGTATACGACCTTCGTATTCTGGAGATTATGCATCCATATAAGGGGAGCTTCCTGTTTTTCCGTAAGTTTGGATATCAGATGTTTTTCTGCACGAAAAGGAACAACCGGGCCTGTAGAGATTTCCAATCCTAATTCTTTTAATGTTTTAGGCCATGTATCAATAGTATGCAATATCTCTAAATCTAAAAGGGTAGTGGGTATTCTTATAAATGTATCTCCATTTTTATGGTATATTGCATTGTCATAAGGCACTGTAATTTTTTTTGTATTATCAAAAGATTTAGTTTCACTGCTTGTTACAGTTATCCTGTCATTTTTATCTGTTTTTTTTAGTTTTATTATTACGTTCTCCTGAAGCACATTATCCTTGTCAAACACATCCTTTCTGGATTCAAAGATGTGTATGTTTGTTACCTTGACGTTTTTTAAAATCCATTCTCTGAATTTCTTGTAATATAGTCCGGAACAAAAACTTCTTGGTGTGATGAAAACCATCTCTCCGCCGGTATCTAACATATGCGCAGATAATGCCATAAAAAGGGCATAAATATTAGGTTGTCCTGAAACTATTTCTGACATTGCGATAGATTGGGATGAACTCTTGTTTAATTTGTAATAAGGGGGATTACATATTACAAAATCGTATAAAACGTTATTATTCTTGCTATTTGCCCAGAATAAATTAGGTTTTTCTAAATATCTTTCATTATACAAAATAAAGTCTTCTTGATAAATATTGTATTGAAATTCATTCCCTGCATTTATTAACCTTTTCTTGCAGTCTTCCAAAACATCTTTTAACACAGATAAAACACCAGAGTCGTTTTCATAGGCATCTACAGTTAAATATATATTTTTAACCCCAAGGTTTAATAGATTCTCACAAAAAGCAGCTATTAGCATTCCTGTCCCTGCACCAGGGTCCAAAAGCCGGATGGTGTCCTGTTTAATCTCAAATAAGTTTGCCATAAATCTGCTGACTTTATCAGGAGTGAAAAACTGGCCTTTTATTTTTCTAAGGTTAATATCACAAATAGTAGTATATTGCTCTGATAATTGTCCTGTATGTTCTAGTACACCTCCTGCTTTTACATTCTCTAAGACATTAATCTGACTGTTTGCCATCGTAATCCTCTTTTAATTAATAGTATAAATATTTTATCAATTCTATTCTTTTTAAATTTTCTTATTCCTAATTTTATTACGTTTTATTCCATAACCCGACAATGTCAATGTTTTTTCAATAAACTTGTTAATCTGTCAAATACAAGCCTGTCCTACAGGAAGGACATTGTAATGTTTTAATAAAAGTATTCGTAAAAAGATTAAAAACAATTCCACAGTTAGCGCATTTTAATTGATAGGGAGCTTTTAATTGCTCTGAAGAAGGAGAAGAAGAAACTAATGAGCCAAATATTCCTCCCAAAATAGAACCAATTAATGCTCCCGCAAGTTTATCTTTTTTTGATACTAATGCTCCCGCAGTAGCTCCTATCAGTAAACCAACCAATGGCGCATTGGATTTCAAACTTTCCTTGATTTTATTAGCAAGTTTTTGTAACAGCTTCCAATCCTCCACTTTTGTCGGGTCATACAAGATATAATTACTAAGTTTCGGTATCGGAAAATGAACAAGATTATTAACATCTTCGATAACAAATGTCGGTTTTTGTAAATCATGAGCTTTTGTTATTTCATAATTAATCCAGTTTTGAGTATAATCAGTGATTTTTGCATTTTGTGTCAAAAACACAAAAACGGCTGAAGAGCTTGCAATATCTCTATCAATCTTCTCGTATGGCGGAGAACTTTCAGGACTATATTCCTCTAAGATTGGGGTAACGTCTATTTGCCTGAAATTATAACCTATAACGCCAATTAACTCTTGATCTCTTTTACTATGAGATATAAAAATTGTTGTTGTAGCCATAAAACTAAAATGTTTTACCAATATATATAATTTTCTACGAAAGTCAACCTAAAAAATCCCAAAAGTATGTAAGAATTTCAATCTATCTCAAATCTTCTCCCGCAGGAACTGAAAAACAGCATAATTCCACATATAACTAAAATAGGCAGCAAAACCATTATAATGGCAAAAGAGACGATAAGACACCCGATAAGAATCAATATATCTCTCATCTTTTTGTGGTTTTTCTATTCCTGTTTATAGTGAGTTTTTTTGTCAGTTTTGTCAATAGGAGAATCACTGTATATGTGAAAAAGCCCTCCTCAACTACGAGAAGGGCTTTTTATGTTCAAGTCTTATTGAAGAACAATTGCTTTTTTTGTAACTGTCTTGCCTTTAACCTTGAGTGCATAAAAATAATTGCCTGATGGTGCCTTTTTGCCTTCAATAGTTTTTCCATCCCAAATAGTCGTATGGTTACCTTCTTTAACTTCTCCATTGTAAAGTGTTTTTACTAATTGACCTGTTTCATTATAAATTTCTAAACATACGTAGCTTTTCTTAGGAATGTTGTATTCGATAGAGGTAGTTGAAAGAACAGGATTTGGTTTGTTTTGTTGTAATGAAACACTCTTTGAAACCTCTGCTTTCTCTTCTTCTTTCCCGTAGGTACCTTGCGGGCCCAACCATACCTGCTCCACTACGGCATCTTTGGTCAAGTTATTGTTGATAAAGGCTATATAGTATTGATCAGAGGGATTCGAAGAAATCCAGCTCTCGATATCGAAAGAAACTAACTCGCCTGCTCCATCCACTACTGCTTGCCCTACATAATGGTCAAAATTAGCATTGTCTCCATTCCACCAGTGTGAGTGATGGTAAGGTGAGTTTTGCACATCAATAACCATTTGTTGGCTAGTGCTGATATAAATACCTACCGTAACAGTACCACTGTTTTGACTATAATGAATGTTGGCGTTCAGGTATGTCGGGTGAGTCAGGGATTGTGTGTAGATAGTCACCACTCGGGTTTCTGCATATTCTTTTTCTTTATGAGTGCCTGGTTGCCATGTATCGCTTCCCCAAGCAAAATACCCGCCGGAAGTAGAAGAATTTTCAAGGTATTTTGGTGTATCTGCGGCAATATTGACAATGGAACATTCCAATAGAATGCATGCTAACCCTACCACTCCTACCATTTTTATTGTTTTCATATCTTCTCCTTTCCAGCCATTAAAGGCTCGATTCTGAATTGTTTAACATTATACGATTTTAATTTTTTCACCTCCCGTGGTAAAAATAATGCAAATAAAGGGAATAGCAAAGGTCTTTGCGAAAAGACCTTTGCTTATAATTTGTGGTATTCTTTCATATATTTCTTGTAATAATCAGGATGGTTTTTTCGCCATAGCTTGTCATAGGCAATCTTGTATCTTTTTCTGCGTTCAAGCTGGCAACCTTGAGTACTGCATATCTTTTGATGAGGATGAAATTTATCCGGAACAAAATATTGACTACAGATTTTACACTTTTTTTGCATTTAATCATTTTTGCCCCGCAAATAAAAAGGGGCAGTCTAATTGCTCAGCCACGACCGAAGTCGTGACTACCTGACACGGACTAGGAGCAACAGACCACCCCCAATATAGCTTTCGCCATTGGGGTAACTTACTCGGCCGTGTCAGGCTTCTAAAACAAGCAAGTTACGAATTAGGTATCAAAGAACTATGTTTATATTTTAAGATAAATAAATTTTAATGGATGTCAACAGTTTTTGCACAATGTAGCAAATCTATACAATTCTTATTGTTAAAGTTTTTAACTAATCTTTCTTTTCAATAGCATCTTTTAGAGTTTCGTTTAATTTTTTTATCAGTTCATTAGAAAGCGGTAACTCTATTTCTGTAATAGTTTCTTCTTCCTCAAACTCAGTTTTAATCATACGACATTGGACAATTTTTAACCTTCCAATTCGCTTGTGTTTTTCATTTTGAATAGCTTTTACAAGATTAATTATCAAATTAATAGCTCCTATCCCAAGTCCGAGGTAACTAATGATTTCCGGGCCGCTTTCATGACATTCTAAAACAAATTTTTCATCATTTTTCTCTATTAACACATCTCCTTCGTCTTCTAAATGCATAGGATATATCTGTTCATTTATAGTATCCCAAGCATCTGGCAAACAATGAAAACAGCAACATTGGTGGGGAACGGGAATTATTTTTATAGATATGTATTTGTCGTATTCACAAGGAGTATTAAGTAAAATAACGGCTCTATCTATACTACTTTTTATGTTTTTCATAATCTTCTCCTATTTTTTTAGTTAAATCCAGTGCCTTCTTAATTTTCTGTAAATCCTTTTCTTTCAACTTCGTATCCGCATTGCAAGAAGAACATTTATGCAAGGGACAATCCTGCGGATTCTTTATATGGTCTTTTATCCAATCTATGTGATTGCCGATTTTCTGGTCTTCGCAATTTTTGCATTGGATTATGACTATTCTGTTCTCTTCGTGCATCCCTTTCTTTACGTCTATTAGGGTGATGTGGTTGATGAGCATAAGAGAATATTAATTTTAAGTTTATTGCTTTGCAAGAGAATTTTTTAAAACCCCGAAAAACATTGTTAAGAATTTTCGAAGAAGTGTGCTCTGAATTGTTCTTTTGTCCATATAAAATCTTCTGGCTTCTCGCCTTCTTTATATTCTGCTTCATCGGGACCACTTCCCTTACCACAGATGAATAGCTTCTTACATTGGGGACAAACAGAGGGAACTCCTTCAAACATCTCGTAACCGGCATACGCGGATTTCATTTGTGCACCACAAGAAGGACAAGACTCGTCCGACAATCTTTTATATCCATGTTCAACAATTGCATCATATATCACTGAAGGTGTGTCCCCTTTATCCATCTCTTTAATATCCCAGAAAAGTTTTGGCAAATTAGAAATCGTTTCCATTTTTTCTTGGTTTGTAACTAATTCTTTCAGCAATTTTATGTCCTTTTTCTCAACAGCATTTGAAAATTCTTGCCATACCTTTTTCATTTTTTCAAAGTAATCTTCCATTGATTGCCTCCTATTGCTACTTAAAAATCACTGTAGTTTGTTAAAAGGCTTTGTCAATATTTTTCACTACGGTCCACACACCTCGCACGGTTCTTTTAATCATACCTCAAATAACTTATATCTATTTGTAGTTTTGTCATAGAGTTTTTAGTTACAGTCGAAGACAATATGTTACCTGCACTATCAATTCCATTGGCATAAAATAGAGAATCCTCTTTTACAAAGAAACTGTATTTCCCGGGAGGCAACTCTATTTGGAAAAAACCTGTACTATCTGATTTTGTCTTTGCAATTAATTTTGTATAGATTTTTGAATAGAATGCTCCATAACCAACTTGACGTACAAAATTGCTATTATGTGGTGTAAGACTGTATACATAAATTTCTCTTACAACTGGGGTAACTGTTCCACTCCTGCTGGATTTTTGACCAGGAGTAATTATTTCTGGCATAAAATCACCTTTATAGAATAACACATACCCCAAAACACCTTGGTTAATACTTCGCTTTGCTCCTTCCCATCTATTAATGTCAGCGTGTGATTCTACCACTCTTTCCACCGAATCCGGCAACGCAGCAAAGAAATCAATCCCAGTCAAGTGTTCTACGGAATCAATCGTAACCGCATATTGCGTTAATGGCTTAGTTGACGATTTATTTGGTAAAACAAATCCGATGCCTTTGAACTCAGGCTCTTCATAATCAAGGATGACTTTGTAGTAGTATTTTGGCACAGCAATTTTATCTTTCCCTATTGTTGCAAGATTGCCTGATAAAATTGGTCCTGTAACAACATAAATTACATCATCTTCTACTGCCCACTCTCTTACTTGCTCTTCTAATTTTTTCCATATTCCCCTGTTGAATCCCGGCTTCTGTGGACTCATGTTTGACATATAAAAAGATTCTGACATTGCAGTTGAATCACACGCCATATCTCCCGCAGGGCACAGATGTCCTTTGTCATATCCTGATTTTGCGTAATCTGACGGTTTTGCAGAGCCTGTTCTTACTGCTGGGTCTGGTCTAAACTTATTAGTTCTCTTGTATTTACTCTCCTGAACCATTCCAGCAGTTAATTTGTATGCTACCCAATCTGCCTGTTCGTATTTTTCGTCGTATTTGAGGGTATATGCGGTGTGGGAGACGATTTCGGCGGTGTGGTCGTGGGAGGGGAGGTAGTTGAAATTACTAGAAGCAGAGGTAGTTAATACTATGAACAGTAATGTATTCGTTGCTATTTATTCTTTAATAATATCTTGCAATATTTTTGATTCTATTCCTTTAATAACAAGTCCTAATTCTTCATTAATTTTTTTAATATCTTTTGCATGGGATATTAACGATTCTCCTTTAGTAGTTCTACGATGCTCTAAGGCTACGTATTCCCGATGTGTTTCACATTTTTCCAAAAATTCTTCCTGTTTTGGAATTTTATTTTCTCTTATAGCCAAATATCTAGTAACAGAAATATCATCTGAATGACTATTTTCTAAATGGATATCCTTTAAGTAATTTTTTATATTATTTAGCAAAGTTTGTGTTTTTTTTATTTGCAAATTTAATTTTTTATATGTATCTGTTGAAATTTTTTTCGTCCTTTGTTCAAGAAATACTAATAATTCATTCATTATTTTAATTAGAGTTTCTTGCCCAATAAAAGAATAACCTGTTTCGCTAGTTTTATGCAAATTAAAATGTATGTTAATCCTAGAATCATTTTCTCCAAGGTAACTATTAAACCCGATTTGAATTTTCTCAATAAATATTTTTTTCAGTAGAGAAAAAAACTTCGTGTAGTATCCCTGCCAACCTTCTTTTTGTAAAATAAGAGAAATTAAGTACATCTTAAAAAATAAACTAATGCTAAGTTCTTCACTCCTTTCAAAATCTGCCGAGCTGATTTTTTCTTTTAAAATAAGGTCTGCTTGTTCTATATACTCTGCACTGAGAGAAGAATCAAGGCAATGTATCCAACTAATGTTTTTATCATTCTCTTTTTCTCCTTTTTGACAAAAAGACATATAGTTCACCGCATTTTTTAGGTCTTTTAAGCAATAATTTCTTAAATGTGGTAATATTTCTTCAAATATATAAGGTAGACATATTACTCTCCCTTTTAGAGAAGAGTCTATCAAATTATCATAACTCTTTAATTTTTCTAAATAAATACTATAAGCATTAGGAGCAACAAGAATAACTTTTAGATTCTTATTTTTCGCGGCTACATCCCATAACATTTGCCTTATGGGGTTATCCCTAAAGGAATATCCGGCAACAACAAGAAATTCTAATGTTTCTGATTCAAGTAAATGTTTTACTCTTGTTAGCAACTCAAAAAAAGGCTCTTCAATAAATTCCCATTTCTGTGCAGGGTAAAGCATTAAGTTTTCTATTGTTTCCCCTGTCATAAGTTGACTTTTAATATCCTTTTCCATAACAGATGATTTAACATAACCACCTTTATCGCTTTTGTACCACATTACAGAACCATGTAGTTTATATAACCTGATATCTGTGTTTTCATCAAAAACTTTTGGGTTCCAATGAGTATCGAAACCATCTTGGTATTTCACGTTATAGGAATTGCATAGCAGTTCTATGCAAGTATCATAATTAACAGAAATAATATCTAAAGGGAAATCGAAATCTAAAAGAGTTTGCAAATATTTAACTTTTTCTTCGGACGAAACTATTGTTTTTAACTTTATGAACTTTTTTAAGTCCCATATTATAGGTCTTTTATCTGAATAATTTTCAAGGAGAAATTTGCCATTTTCGTAAAACTTAGTTAATAATTCATGGTCTTTCGTGGCTAGTTTCGTTAGAAGTTCTAAAAGTAATTCGATGTCTATTTCTGAATCTTTTCTATATTTTTTTACAATTTCAATTATTTTCTCGAGGGTTTCCCATTTTTGTACATCTTCTGCTCTTAACCAATCCCGAAATTGTTTTGTAAAAGTATAAGTGTCCGGGACACCCGCTTTAACAGATGCACCTGCACCTAAAAAGAACATAATAGAATTGTTTTTATTACTATCCATTTATTTCCCACTTAAATTGTTTCTGCCTAGTCATCCAAACAATTTAATAATCTTGAATATTTTGTCAAGTTTTTTACTATGTCTTTTAGAATCCGAGTTTGGGTGTCCCAAATCCGAAATTTGTTTCTACAGTGGCGATTAATGTCCCCTTACCAGTTTTATCCATATCGTAATTTCTGCCAAAAGAAGTAGTGAGATACAAGTTTTCAGTAAGGCAATACTCAAATGTCCCTACTAAACGATAAAAAATATCATTTTGACCTAAAGTATTTTCTCCCAGTCGTCCTACAAGTTCTGCAGATAATTCAAAACGATTAGATTGCCACAAGATACGGCTACCCAAATCAAAAACATTCTTATTTTCTTTTTCCCGATCAAAGATATATCGAGCAACGAAAATAGCATCTATAGTGGGTTTTTCCCAATTATAAGCCCATGTAATCCACGTACCTAGTTTAGTAATTTCTTCCTTGTCAAAATTATTTTCAGGGAAGTCGGCTACAAGAGCTCCTGCAAGTTCTACAGTATTTCCAACACGATTTTTATTTTCCTTTTGGATTTCTAAGGCAATCCGTTGAGCTTCTTTCCCAAGGCTTTTCTCCTCGTTTTCAATATCAGTATTTACAATATTTTCTTGTATTTTCTTAAGTGAATCAACATATGAAGATAATCTTTTGCTAGCTTTCCCCGCCAAGATGTCAGTTCGGAAGCCAAAACCTAAGCTTGTTCCAATAGAATCATCCATTTCAACTCTCAATTTTGATGTTGCCAGAGAAAGAGATGTCGTTTGGAGTATTCTTTGCTTTAAGTTGGCGTTGTAGTAATCTTCAAAAGTTAAAGTCGGATGAGAACTCAACCAGTAAGGTGCTACTTCAACAGCGTAACTCTGTGGTATAAAACCCGCATCCATAGATGAAGATATGAGATTCAATGCGAAAGTTTTTAGATTATTAGGAGATTCAACGGAAGTTGGTTCAACGCCAAGTAGGACAAATGCTGGAGAAGAAGGGGCTTTTAGATTGTTTAAATCAATACTTTCTGCCATCACACATAAGGGAATGAAAGCAACAATACCCCACATAAAAAATGTCAATTTGAGAAAATTTCTAAATATTTTAATCATAGTCCCTCCCTATTATTTTTAGGCTTCTAAATTAAATTTCGCACGATAGATAACTGATGCTCCATCTTCCAAAGCAAGTTCTTCCAGATTGTATTTTTTATCTACTTTCCCACCCTTTAATTCATAGTAAACGTTGGTAAGATTTGTTTTGTCGTTTACATCAGTTACAACTGTTTTAATTGACAGTATTTTTCCTGAGATTTCTGGTCCCTTTCCGATTAGTAACCCGGAAATGTCACCAGTATGTAATAATGTGTCATTTAACTTTACAGAAGAAGTCCCAATTTGTGCGTTGCCAATAATTATTGTCAACCTTACTTCTCCCTCGCTTACTTCGTAACTGTCTTCGAGATTTTTTGCCATTTTACACCTCCTAATTTATTTTAATTATTTTTTATCCAATATAGAACTGACGATTTTACCATCTGACGCAAGAACTACTTTATAATTGTTTTTGCTATCACTAAATTCTACTAAAAATCGGGCTTCTATATATCTATATTCTTCATATAAGAAATCGCAAATTTCAACTGCTCGAGCGATTTCTACATTTTCTGCAATAGTTTTATCTAGAGTTGCTCTCGCTAATAAAACAGCAGTGTCTAAATCAATATCTACCCGTTCTTTTTTATCAACAAGTTTTTTGAGAGTATTGATTAACATTTTACCTATTTCCCACAATGCTATAGATGCAAGGTTCCCTGTAATAGGAATGAGATATGTATGCCACAGCCCTGCTAAGTTGCCGACTACAGCTGGGACATAACGTTGATAGCACTCTATACTGCATATTTCTCCAGAACTATATCCATCTGTTAGAAAACTGTCCCATATTTCATGTACATTTTCCAAATCTTCAACCTTTAGAATGGTTATGCTACAATTGTTTTTCCCTCCATTTTCTACTATCCTTTTCGCATATTCTATCCTTTTTTGCATTTCAGAGCTTTTGGGTAATGGCAATTTAGATATAATTTCTCTCAGTTTCTTAGGATTTGTTTTAAGAAGGGCAGAAATAGCAACTCCGGCAATTTGTTCATCTTTGTGTTCAATATAAGGATATATGATACTAGCCACCTTTGAATTATGGGTTTCACCAAGTGCCCAAATAACACGTTTAACTAAGTCAAAGTCAACAGAATCCCATTTTTGAAGCCAAAGAATAGCTTGCTCAGGGGTAATAACAGTCCTAAGTAAATTTGCATAGTAAGTTCTATCCTTTTCTTCAGAAGTCTTTTCTAACGCAAGAAAAACTTCTTCTTCTTTTAATTGTAAAAAATCTTTTATTTTTAGTTCCATATATTTCTCCTTAACATAACAATTTAATCCTACTGTCATTTATTACAAGGTAAGTAGAAATGTCATCTTCGGTTAATGGATACCATTTACTTCAAGACACATACCTCCCTTTTTAAAAAATCAGAAATCAACTTCTGATAATATAAGTTATCCAAACTTGTTATTTTATCAAAATTAATTTTTGAGTTTCTTTATGAGTGCCTGCTGATAGATTTACAAAATAGATACCATTGGTTTTTATATGTGAGGTAAAGGTATACGTGCCTTCATTAAGAATTCCTGCATAAACAACCTCTTTCATCCTCCCACATAAATCATATAGTTTTATATTTGCTTCCATCGTATTCGGAACATCCAGATAAATCTTATTTTTTCTTATTTCCATATTTGATATTTGATTTTTAATATTTAATTTTTCTTCTACCTTCATACATCCACAGTTAGTGGAATTACTTATATCATCGAGTGCCCAAACAGCATTGCCTCCGTAAGTTCCGACTACCAACTCCACACATCCATCGTTATCAATATCTGCAATTGTTATGTCATGAATGTCGTCATATAAACTTTTTTGCCATAAGACTGCCCCGTTCAGTCCGCTAAGACAAACTACCTTAAAATTAGCCATATCCGGTATAACAACTTCCAGCGTATTATCCATATTCAAATCTGCCACTGATATTCCCCTATGAATTTCTCCTGCTGTCGGCTTTTGGTAATACCATTTTACTCTTCCTGTTATTCCATTAAAACATAAAACCTTTCCTTTCTGGTTTCCGAACAAGACCTCAAGCGTATCATCCCCATCCAGATCCGCTATCGCAGGCGATGACTTTACTGCATCCCCGGTTTGATAACTCCATTTTATTGCTCCCGTTGCCCCGTTAAAGCAGCAAGCATAAAAACCGATTCCCACTGCCACTTCCACAGTATCATCTTTGTTAAGATCTGCTATTGCGGGTGATGATGATACGTATGACGCCGGATAGCTCCATCTTAACCTGCCGTTTGTCCCGTTCAGGCAGTAAAGATTATTACTCCCGATAAAGACTAATATCGTATCGTTTCCCTTAACGTCTATTTCCACTGCCGGGGATGATTCAATGGATGCGCACCCCGTAGCATAGCTCCATTTCACCTGTCCGGTCAAAGCGTTCAGAGAATAAATTTTGCCGCCATAACTTCCGATTATAACTTCCATAGTATCATCTTTATCAATATCAGATACCAACGGTGAGCTCCTTATTTCACCACTTGTTGCATATATCCATTCAGGTTTCCCGGTTGCTCCGTTCACGCAATAAACCGAGGAATCCCGGCTTGCAAATACTACTTCCATAGTATCGTCTTTATCCACATCCGCTAACGCTGACGAAGAATATATCTCCTTTCTTGTTTTGTAACTCCATTTAATTCTCTTTGTTGTTCCGTTTATGCAATAGAACGAACTGTCACAGCTTCCTATAAATACTTCCATTGAGTCATCTTTATCAACATCCGCAACTGTTGCGCCGAAAGATTCTATCCCGTTTCTTGTCGTATCACACCATTTTACATCCGGTGCGCTGAACATAGCGCCTCTCATAGCCTGCAAATGGGTATTTCCAAGGGTTGCACCATACTGAGTCCAAATTCCTGCAGCATAAGTCTGCTGGAAAAGAAATAAAGTTAATATTGATATCATATAATTCTATGCTTTTAATTTCATTTTAACAATACCAATTTCTTTGCTTCCTTATACCCGCCGGATATCAGTTTTACAAAATAAATTCCCGTTCTTAATTCTTTTTCGTTAATAGTTGCTGTATAATTTCCTGCGGACTTTTGTTCATTTACAAGGGTTTTTACTATCCTTCCCGTAATATCGCAAATTATTAATGAAACATGGTTTTTCTTAGATAGCTGGTATTTAATAACTGCTTTTTGAAAGAACGGGTTCGGAGATATTTTAATTTGTGGAAAAGCAAAATCTTTACCCCCAGTCTCTTCAATAGGAACTTCCGCACCAGTTTTCATCAATAAAACATCAGATACTCCATTAGGATTAGTATATCCACAAAGAATATATCCATTATCTTTAGTTTGTTGTACCGCCATCCATTCGCTTTCAGCCGTATCGTTGAAAGCCTTTGCCCATTGCATAATACCTGCACTATCGGTTTTTACTAAATACGCATCAAAACCATTGACACCACAGGTTATATACCCTCCATCTTTAGTTTGTTGAACTGAATTAGCATAGCTGCCAGCTAAAGTATCAGACCATTGCTCATTTCCAGAACTATCTATTTTTATAAGCCCGATATTATTATTCAAACCTCCACAAATTATGTACCCGCCGTCTGTGGTTTTTTGCATATTATAACCTGTTCCAGAAAAAATTCTTGTCCATAACGTATCTCCTGAAACATTTGTTCTTACAATCCAAATATTATTAGCAGTTCCGCTACAAACTATATACCCATTATTCATAGTTTGAAATACTGAGTAACCATAATTAGTCCCAGCGTTAACATAAGTTCTTGTCCATAACGTATCTCCGTTAGAATCTGTTTTTATAAGAACTACATCTGAATTAGCCGTATTAGTGTTACTACAAATTATATATCCCCCGTCCATTGTTTGCTTAGCATCTCCAATAGTTCCCCCACCGCTTAAGTATGTCTTATTCCATTGTTCATTCCCGGAAGAATCTGTTTTTATCAATCCTATGGAAGATGAGTTATAATAACAGAGTATATATCCGTTGTCCATAGTAGGTTTTACAGAATAACCAGTTTCGTGAGAAGTTGCCCCATAAGTTTTTATCCACAATGTATCTCCGATAGAATCCGTTTTTATAAGCAAGACATCCTTGTACCCTGAGACATTAAAAGAGCAACTGTATCCACAAATTATGTACCCGCCGTCTGCAATCTGCAAAACTGCTCTTCCCTTATCTCTATATTGCCCGCCATAAGTTTTTGTCCATAATACATCTGGTGTATTTGTCGCAAATATATTCTGAGCTCCTAAAATCATAAAAACAGCCAAAAAACTTTTCATACTATCCTCCTCTATTATTTATTCAAAGAATATATACTTTGAATGCTCTTTAATGTCAACTATAAAAACAAAAGCCCTCCCCATTACTGAGAAGGGCTCTGTTCTTAATCGTCTATTCTTAGTGTATTAATATCAATTTCTTTGTAGACTTAAATCCTTCAGTCTCGAACCTCACAAGATATATTCCTGTTTTTAATCCCTTTGAATTAAGAGTTACGCTGTAAGTGCCTGCTTTTACTTTCTCATTGCATATTCTTTTCGCTACTCTTCCGCTTACTTCATACAGGGTAAGCTTCACATAACTCTCCGCAGGAATAGAGTATTTAAGAACCGTCTGATTAGTCAGTGGATTCTTGCCTTTTATCTCAAAAACATACTCTTTATTCCCCAAAATAGTTTTTTTATTTCCCATTGAATAGCTTAGAAGAGATGAATACGTAAACTCATATATATGTGGTAATAGTTCAGGTGATGCAGTCCAATCGCAAGCTCCGTAAACTTCATTCCCCGTGAAATTGGGGTCTGCATTTCCTAATGCAATTGAAAAATACCCACGATTCGTTGACGGACTTACTTCTACCTTATCCCATGAACTGCCATTCCATTTAAACTGGAAAACATATCCTACTTCGTCCGTTCCTATTGCTCTTGATACTCCAAAAACTTCATTGTCGGCATCGTTGTTGCCATCGCCAACTACTACCTGAAACATATTAGCCGCAGTTCCAGTTTGTCCTGTTCCGATGTCCGTTTTTACCCACGAACCGTTTGTTTTTCTAAATTGGTAAATATGCACGTCTTCACAGGCAACATATACTTCACCCGTACCGTCATTATTCCCATCTCCAACCGAAATCCAATTTATATGGCTACCCAAATCTGCGATTGTAGTTTTTGTCCAGGTTCCACTAGTATATGTAATTTCATACAGTCTGCCATCGGTAGAAGTTCCATCTTTAGTTCCTGCATACACTTCATTCCCCGTGAAAGTAGAATCTGCATCTCCGACTGCTACTGCATACATATCGTCACCACAGTCACCGGTTAAATCGGTAGTCGTCCAGGAACTTCCGTTTTTCTTTAACTGGTATGCGTGATTATTAAGGGACGCACAATAAACTTCACTTATTCCGTCATTATTTCCGTCGCCAATACTAACCTGTTTTATGTTGTCTCCAAGAGTTGTGACAACAGTTGTGCTCCAACTTGAGCCAGTCCATTTAATTTGTTGTAATCTGGCATCATCTCCACCAACGTATATTTCATTCCCTGCGAATGAAGTATCAACATCGCCTACTGCAATTCCGTTCATATCGTCACCGATATCGCCGGTAAGGTCTGTCGTCACCCATGTGCCATTCGTTTTTTTGCTCTGGTAAACTCTATCTATACCTCCAGCCCCGTATAGTTCGTTAACTCCATCATTATTCCCGTCACCGATTGCAAGAGCTCGGCAATAATCGCTAAGCGTAGTACCGGTATAGACATTGGCATGTTCCCATTCATAAGCAGATTTGTAAACAAGCTCAAGATGTTTATAGTTGCATTCGTTTCTAATTACAACTATATTATAATTATCTATGTGGTTAACTGTATAATCGTATTTTTCTTGTAGAGAAATCGTATCAGAATCCGTATATGCAGTAAGGGTATTTACCATCAGATTACAAGGCAAAACAAAATAGCAATGCCAATCACAAAGTTCAGAAGTTGATATATCTACTGACATTGAGGAATTATATGTGGAATGTGTAAAATTCTGGTAAGAGTTTTGCCCTCTGTAGATTTCACTCCCTATAGCAAAAGAGAAAGGAGTTAAGTCAGATTTCTTTGAAAGGCATAGACTAAACACCACAGAATGTAGTTCATTTAATTCAACAAGTAAAGGATAAGAGAGGAAAGGATATTCACTATCTCCTTCTGCTATTTTCAAAACATAACTCCCAGGAACAACTGCGAATTGCGGATATAAGAATTCCGGGGTACAAGATGTACCATTTTCAGATTCTAATGTATAAGAAAATGGAAGTAAAACAAACTCTTTTTCCCTGACATCCCTAACTCCTAAAGGAAATTTATTCGTGTCTAACTTTGCAAACGTACACTGAACAGTATTGCCGTCTTTTCCAAAAAAGAAATGAACTCCACCGCTTATCTTACCATTATGATCACAACATGAAACTACATGATCGTTCCACCATCTCTTGAGATTTATAGAGTAGGTATGAAAACTATTGGTGTCTATCACTGTATCATTATATACTACTTGCCGTATAGCATAATCAGGTAAAATAGAAAAAGCACTATCAAATCTTATCTCCACCAATGCCCCGCCAGATGATGTTTCTTGTGCACTCAATACTTTTGTTACGCTATCATATGTCCATACAGATGATACATTACTTCCTGTTTCTTTTCCTGTAAACTCAAATCTGTTTTCCTTTAATGTTTCAGGAGGCAGGGCAAAAAAGTCCCATTCTTTATAAGAACCTGGCTCAAAGATAAAATTTCTTTGTATCACGGAGTAGTGTGAAGCATTTTCATACCATGCACTAAAGGTAAAGTAAGTAGGAATTTCTCTAAGGAAGTAAGTCACACTATCAAGCTCTTGTACCCAATTTCCGTCAGACATAGTAACATCAAATGGCCAAGGAATTGAATCCAAAGTCATAAAGTGAGCCTTAAATATTGGTCTTGGTGCAAATACGTATAAATATCCAGTTAATCCTGTTCCACCATAAATTAAGTTATCTTTTCCTACTGTTAAGGAATGTGAACTTGTTTCTCCCGATATTATATTTCCATAACTTCTTGGATTATTTGTATCAGAAGTTCCATAATTCCAAGTAACTCGTGGATCATAAGAATAAAAATTATTAATTCCACTGATATATAACCTTCCATTATTACCAGCCGTTATTTTTTCCGAATTATACGTAAATGATTCATCTTTTTTATAGGGATTGTTAGTTGGTGTAGCCCCTGGAATCCAACTACTATCGGGGTTATACTTAAATAAAAAGTCCTCTGTAATTCCATAAACCTGTCTATCTATTCCCATCACCATATCTGTGACCCCAGATTCTACCCCCATAGATTCAAGAATAATTATTGAATCTACTACAGGATCATACACAAAGAAACTTGCTGCACTCGGGGATCCTCTATATAATCCGCCACATATCTTACCGGTATATGTAGCTGCTAAACAGGAAATTTCATATCTGTCGGACGGAATTTGGCAAATATGGGTTACTACTTGTGTAAAAGGATTATATTTATACAAACGAGGATGATAGTAATATGCTGTTGCTATTATTCCTGTCCCAATATATATCATACTATCTTTCCCGCAAGTTAACGATTGAACTGCATTAATGCTGTCCAGCAAAGGAACTTTAATCCTTAAAGGATTTGTTCCCGGGTTCCAACTGTTATTTGGATTATATACGAATATATAGGGTGAATCGTTTTTTGCCCCTCCACCATAAATCAAACTGTCATTTCCCGTTATTATGGCATTTACATTCATTCCTACATATCCTAACTCCTGAATTCCCGAAGCAGAATCATAAACAAAAATGTTCCCTGACTCAGTAGAACCATAAATTCTACCGTTCAGTGCCGTTGTAAGCGCAGAAATAGTCCCGCCGCTGTCCAACTGCCCAATATTCGTAATGGCATCTTGCTGCCAAGCATTTACTGTGGCTCCCATCAAAAAAAGGCTCACCACCCCAATAATTTTCCTAAACATCCGCACCTCCTTTTAAAAATTTATACTTTATAAAAAATAATATATTTCATCTATAATATTACCTTATCTACTTTGCAAGAAAAAAGGCTTTGCAAATATCTATATTTATGGACATTTATCTATGTTTTTGGACAAATATCTATGTGGAGAATTTTTGAGCGTGGAAATTTCTGTATTTAAGTGGAGAGATTCCCATTTTTGCTTTGAAAACCCGATTGAAATTGTGGAAGTCAAATCCTACGCTATGAGCTATTTGAGATGTGTAAGTTGTTGTTTCTAAAAGCAGTTTTTTTGCGTTTGTTGTTCTAATGTCATTTATAAAATCGGGTAAGCTAACTTTTGTTGTCGTGTTCCATAAAAAAGAAAAACGTTTAGGATTTAGATTTACCGAAAAAGCAATTTCTTTTAAACCTAAGTCCGGATTTGCATAATTCTTTTTTATGTATTTAACTGCTTTCCTAACCTTGAGGGGTAAGTTTTGGGGAAGCGCAATCTCCTGTGTATTTGATTCTCCTGTATTCAACGAAGTTTTATTTTGTTCTTCAATTAGTTCATGAGTTTTTATCAGTAGTTCTTCTATTTTGAAAGGCTTTTCAAAATAATAGGATGCCCCATTGTTTAAGGCATGGAGAATATTCTCTTTAGTAGAGTACCCTGTCATCATTACTATTTTTATATCAGGATGTATTTTCTTAAAAACAGGAATCAACGTTGTCCCTTTGATGTCTGGCAATTTAATATCAAGCAAAGCAACGTTGAATTTTTTCCACTCAAGTTTTTCTATCGCTTCTTTTCCTGTCAGCACATAACTTACTTCATACCGTTCTTTTTCGAAGAGCATTTTTAGTGTTTTACAAGTTCCTGGGTCATCATCCACCACAAGAACGCTATTTTTTCTCGTTTCCATATTAGTCAATTGCAACTCCTGAATACTGCTCCAAAAATCATCAAGGCAGGTATAGAAAACATAAACAGTCCTGATATTATCTCTCCAATTGCGTCTCTCATTTTTTCACCTAACTAAACTAAACATTTTGTAAAATTCAATATTTTATTATAGATAGCAATTTTCGTGCCAAAATAACCCCATCCTACAGTAATTCTATGTAAACAAATAGATTGTAGGAATTTTTCGGAAAGACAAAAATTAAACACGATTTTTAAAATGGGAATTTCTCTTCCCATTTTCCTGTTTGGAAATTCACCGAACTCCTTTAATGGAAACAGAAATGCGAATAATGGGAACTTTAGTTCCCGTTCTTGAGAATCGCTTTTCCCATTAATACGTTAGTTCAAACTAAGATTTATGCTTTTTTATATTCACTGGAGATTATATTTTATTCTTTCTCTGAGTGGCGGGATATGCATTTCCAAATCTCGCTAAATGCCAACATATATACTTTAATATATTTTTGTCAACTTTGTTGGCGCATTCTTTGTGGCGCGTCATTAAACAACGAATTGTAGGCAATGTCAACTTTATTGACAAGACAACTTTGTTGACTTGTTTTATGTATTTCAGTCTTCTTTGAAATTCAAAGTCGGAGTGTTAGTGGTCAGGGACAATTAAAAAAATAGGGAGGATGTTGATTTTTTTAATCTCTGTCTAAATCTCGGGGCAAAAGTTAGATTGTTGTAAATTAGCAACTGAACGGAACCCATGCGTTTTTCAATTTCTGATAAGTATATTATGTTTGAAGATAATCTTAATCTTTTATGCTAATTAATCAAAAATAATAAGTTTTTTCATATAACCTTTATTTAAACCCGAAAACTTCCCCAACAATAATGGTAATATAATTTCCCCTTCCTGTATAAGTCGTCCATCTCGGATACTGTGCATTTAGTGTTTCCACAATAAAAAGACAAACATTATTAGCTTTAGTCTGTTCATTTTTCTCCCTTTTACTTTTTATCTCTTCAAATCTCTTTAATCCCTGTCAATTTCAAATTCTTGTAAGGGGTCTTATTCCCGCTTAAATACTTCACTCTTCCCAATAATCACCCTATCTCCTAAACCTGCAATATCCTTAGCTTGCTCTAATAAATGTAAGAAAAGATTTGAGTTCTCTTTCTTCTTTACTTGTTCTATCTCTCCTCGTGTATAGCTCACTATATCATTTAAGTTTTCAGTCAGTACAGGTTTCAGCATAGTTTTTACTACAACATAATAAGTTTTGCTATTATTCAATACTTTAACCGGGCAAATACTTATATCATTCTGGATACATACTTTATTCAAAACAGCCTCAAAGTCATTGACACTCGTAACCTCTCCGTAAATATCCCTTACTTTGTATTCCCTGGTCCACAAATCATAACTTATATAAAAACCGAACTTTTTTCTTTGGACTAACTGTTTAAGCCATAAAACTTTATCACACCATATATCTACACTATACTCCACATACGAAGTGAACCCCCTATTTATACCTTCAATAATATCATTCGTAAATAATCCATTTACTCTTGTATTAACAAGAACTTCTTTTTCGTTGCGGGTAACACTAACAGCTGTAGATAACTTTTGGGTATCACTAACAGAAAGATTTATTTGCAGGAAAACAAAACTATAAATAATTGTATACCACACTTTTTATCCCTTTAAAAAACTTGTGACTAAAAACTTTTACCGAGCGTCAAATATGTTATCCAAGGAGCATTGTTCATATCCAGTCTTCTATGGATACTGAGTTTTAATCCCCCGCCAAAAGTCTGAGTTCCTAGGCCAATGCTTGGTTTCAATTCTGTTAGGTTAAAGCCTTTTCTATCTTCCCAGCAATTACCTGCATCAAATAGAATGTCCAGCTGAGGAGTCTTGCTTCCCAATCTATATACCAGATTACTGAGCATCATAATATTACCTGAAAATTCCTTGTACCCGTAGCCCATCAAACTGCCTAGTCCTCCGAGACGGAATCGCTCCTGTGCCGGCAGTGTTTCACCGGAATAACCTCCCCTAATTCGGAAGTCAAAAAAATGTGAAGGCGAAAGTTCATTATTGCTTGTTACATTTATTAAATATCTGTTGAATTCAAAGTCTCCGCCTAATCCTGCTTTTTCAATTTCTATACTGGAGTTTAGTTCACAAGCTTTATTATGCAACTTAGATATATACCCTATTGTAATACTATTCATCTGTCCATTGTTAATAGGAGGATTTTTACGCCATGGCTCGTTGTTATTGAAAAGAGACCATACATTTTTTTCTTCAATACTTCCATACTTATCTGCATTATATTCAATTTTTACTGTATTACCCGGAGTAATGACTTGCGATACCCATCCTCCGAAACCCTTCCGTGTATAGTAATCTATGTAACCTCTATGTAATAAAAAAGAGGAGATACTTTCTTCAGTTCCAATATTAATCCATCCATCTTGCGTATCTACTATATTCTTCCATTCACCTCCAATAGTAAAGCTATGCGGATAGAAAAAACCTTTCTCTGCATTTGCCTTGTATTCCAACAATTTTGCAGAAAAATCGTATTTGCCTAAGATTTGAGCCTTTAAATCATTCGGCATAAGAGCCTTTCTTGTCAATGTGCCCGTTAATGCCAGCCCTTGTACCCGGTTGTATCCCTCGGAACCTATACAAAAGTCCCCAATTGCCTGTTCTTTAACAGAAATTTTCAGGACGTTTTTATCATTTTCTTTAATAGGTAAAAATGATGTGTATTCTTCTTTAGTCTCTGTTTTCTGCAATGTTCCCCAACCAATTGCAAGAGCTTTATTTGTTTTTATTTCCTTTTTGGGGTTCCCCATTACGTCCGCTTTCAATGGTAGTTTGTCCTCTAACCTTTTCAAGCCTTCTTTTATTTTATTTTTATTGTATAAGTCCCCTTCTTTTATACCAAGTGTGTCCAAAATTATTTTAGTAGGTATGTGGTTGTTCCCTGTTACCTTTATACTATCAATCCGTCCTTCATCAATCTTAAAAGTAAGCGTACTATCCTGATAAATTGGCGTCACATGGACTAAAACATATCCCATATTATAATACATTTCCTCCACAATATCCTTTTTCCCTTCAGTAGTCCCCTCTAATACTTTTCCGGAAATTATAGATAATTCTTTAATAATCCTATCCGTAGAGAAAATTGTATTTCCTTCTATTTTTACTTTTTGAACAAGTGGATTCTCTTTGACCTCAACTGTTACAATAGCTTTCCCTTCTCCTGACCGCCCTAAAGTAATTTCCACCTCTTCAAAACACTTCAGACTTTCTATATTCTTTTTATCTTTCATAATAGTGAGAAGTTGTAATTTCTGTCCTGTCTTTGTTTGCATAGTGTCAAGAATCAGACGCTCCGGGACATTTACAGTACCGGTTACTTTTATATTCACTATTTCTTCACCCTCACTATCTATATTAATCCCATTTATTATTTTCTCCATCTCCTTCTTTGTAGTATCTCCTTTCACAGTATCGTCTTTTTCCCCTATCCCTTTAACTGCCTGACAATATACATTAGCAGAAACAAAAACAAAGATTATTGTACTTATTATCCCTAAAGCTTTGCTTAACTTTTTCATCCTGGTTACCCTCCTTGAGTATAAAGTATTACTTTATCAACCCGTCTAATATTAAAACTTAAATAACTATCAAAAGGGAGCAGTAAAGAAACTGTTTCTTCAAAAATTCTCACTCTTTCAAAAATTTTTCTCATTTCCCTCACCTTCTTGGATTATGATAAAAGCAATATGTATGACAATTTGAAAAGAAAGCTCGGAATCCCTTGTATAATTGCAGTTTTATATGATTTGTTTAATTTACGGCAACCTCTAATTAGTGTCAATTTGACACAGACAGTGTTATAATTTGACACTATTCTTCTAACAATCCATACTTTCTGATTTTACGATAGAGGTTTGGGCGGTCAGTCTTAAGTAATTCCGCCGCCTTTGTAACATTCCAGTTTGCTTTTATAAGCGACTGCTCTATCAATGTTTTCTCGAAATCATCCATTTTTTGCTGGAATGAGAGATTTTTACCCGTCTTCTGAACCGATATTGGCAAAAACGACTCTACATTTTTTACGGTAATTGTATTTGAAGGAACCATAATAACAAGTCTCTCTATATAATTCTTTAATTCCCTTACATTTCCGGGCCAGGTATATTCCTTAAGTCTTTTAACGGCATCCTGTTCTATAATTTTTACCTTCTTCCCATTTTCTTCACAAAATACTTTTAGAAAATGTTCTGCAAGGATATCTATATCCTCAGTCCGTTTCCTGAGGGGTGGAACGAAAATAGGGATTACATTTATTCTAAATAAAAGGTCTTGTCTGAAATTTCCTTTGTCTACCTCATTTCTAAGATTTTTATTAGTAGCGGATATAACTCTTACATCCACTTTTGTAGGATTTTTTCCTCCTAATGGTTCTATTTCTCCCTCTTCCAATGCTCGGAGTAACTTCGCCTGAGTTTCCAAACTCATATCACCAATTTCATCCAAAAACAATGTTCCATTATTTGCCAGAAGAAATTTGCCTTCTTTCCTTGATACAGCTCCCGTAAATGCTCCTTTTTCATATCCGAAAAGTTCGCTTTCTATAAGTTCCTTTGGCAGAGCAGCACAATTTACGGCAATGAAAGGATGCAAATTTCTTGAGCTGTGCTGATGGATGGAATGCGCTACAAGTTCTTTCCCCACCCCGCTTTCCCCTTGGATAAGAATCCGTGCATTTGATGGGGCAGATTTTTCAATCTCCTCGCAAAGATTTTCCATCGCAGGGCTTTTGCCAATCATAATATATCGTCTGGCAGATTGCCTTTTAAATTCTTCATTCTCAATAAGATGTGCTATAAGAAGAAGTAATTTGTCTCCCATTATTGGCTTCTCTATGAAATCATAAGCGCCAAGTTTTGTAGCCTGGATAGCATTATCAATTGTAGCTTGTCCCGAGACTATAATTACGGGAACTCGTGGCTTGTCCTGCCTGATTTTTTCGAGTGCTTGCAGTCCATCCATCCCCGGCAGCACAATATCAAGCAGTATAATATCAAAATCGCTTTTTTTCACCAAAGAAATCGCTTCTTCACCGGTAGAAACCGTTTCTACAAAATACCCTTTGTCTTCAAGAAATCCTTTTATAGACTTCCTTATATTATTGTCATCATCTACAACTAAAATACGTGTTTCCATATTATAATGATAATGGTAATTTAATTACTGCTGCTGTACCTTTACTTTCTTCTGAACTTATTTCTATTTGACCTTTGTGGTCAAGAATTATCTTTTTTGCTATAGGCAATCCCAATCCCGTACCTTTGCTTTTTGTAGTTATATAAGGTTCAAATATTTTAGGTAATATATTATCGGGAATTCCCTTACCTGTGTCACAGACTTTTACAACCGCCCACTCTTTATCCATTGATGTGCTGATTTTTATTTCTCCGCCCGCTTCTATGCTGTTATTTATCAGGTTTATTAGTACCTGCCTTATGCTATTTTTATCCATAAGAATCTCAGGTAACTTCTCATAATAATCTGTTTTTATTTTTTCTTCATTGCTGTGAAGCTCTGCCACACTTTTTACAACTTCATTTAAATTACAAGGTGCAAACTTCAGTTCCGGTAAACGAGCAAACTCCGCAAACTCACTTGCAAGATGCTTCAAGTTGCCTATCTCCTCTTTTATTATGCTCAGGCATTCTTTATCTCTTTCTTCTTTTATATTTTGGCTTAATCTATCTATGGAAATCCCGATAGAAGTCAAAGGATTTTTTATTTCGTGTGATACTCTCCTTGCTATTTCTTGATACGCTTTTAATCGTTCTATATCTTTGAGAGTTTCTCTCTGGGTGCTAAGTTCCTTGCTCATTTTGTTAAAGGATTTGATTAGAGTTCCTATTTCATCTTCGCCCTCCCCAATGATTTGATGTCCAAAGTCTCCCTGTGTAATTTTGTTTGTTCCTTGAACTAAATTGTAAATAGGACGCTCAATTTTTTTACTTAATGTTCTGGCAATCGAAGTTCCTGTGATAGCTAAAACAAATATTCCGCCTAAAAATAAAATCCAGATAGCTGTTTTGATAGGCTTTTTTAACATCTGTAGTTGCTTTATATATTGAAGAACAGAAGTTATATTTTGTGTTCTGGTTGTAGCTGTAGAATCCATTTCTCTCTTAATGCTCTGTGATAGGGTAAATGAATCTTCCAACGCTTTCTCTATTCTTTTGTTTGACCACATATCAATATTATTTGTAAGTAAATTTATAGTGATAAAAGCAAGTGGTATACTCGGAACCAATAAAAAACCAATAAAAAGAAGTGCTAACTTCTCTCTGAATTTCAGAGTATATTTTCGTAGAATAAAGGCAAATATAAGTGCAATCAATACAGCAATCCCAACTCCTAAAATAATATATACCATATCTTTATGAAAATAGTGTACTCCCCCTTTTTTTAGGCGGGATATAGGTTTTCCTGCTTGTCATGAATCCACTCTTTACTTTAATCAAAGGCTGGGAAAATGTCAATAAATTAAAACCTGTTAGGCAATTTCTTACTTAAAAATTCAATATTAGTCAATCAAAAGAACTGGGATTATTCTAAAAAAGGTTGAGCAGAATCAAATATTTTTTTGTAGAAAAAGGCAAGGGAAATTACTAAAGAGCAAACCCTCAAAATTTCTTTCTCAGTCTAAATCTCAAAGCAAAAGTTAGGTTGTTGTAAAGTATGACCCTCACAAGCATTTATGCGTTGTGAATTTTACCCCATTTTTTCCAATTGTTGCTGACTTTCAACACTAAGTTAAAATATCCCTACATTTATATAATCTCCTGATTATACAATGTGAATTAAAACTTTCAAATTAAAGTATTTTATTGATTTTCACACAAAAGCCGTTTTCCCCGGAAGCAAAAAGAATATTGTTTAATTTAAAAATATCTTTTATAATTACATTTTTATCTTCGAATTCAAATTTATTCCATTGAACCCCACCATCAACAGAGTAGAAAAATTTCCCTTTTTTATTGAGAATGTAGCCATTGTGCGAATCAAGGAAAATAATTTTATTGGCTCCAATTACTTCCTGATTTTCAATAGTTTCCCAGTTTTGTCTATTATATTTCAATATTTTTCTGGATTGAGTAATTATCCAAATTGTTCCATCCTGTAACATATCAAGTGAAATAACAATTTCTTTTCCCTGTATATCAATAACTTTACAGTTTTTTGCTTTTGTATCAAAAATATCAAAAAGTATAATTTCTCCTTTTGTGCCCTTAAGTTCATCTGTTTTACCTGTTATCATAACTGTTCTATCTGTCCCATAGGCAACAACTTGATTTTTATCAATACTTTCTCTTATTCCTGTCAATCCTCTATACACACCCAAAAGCATCGCTTGAAGAGTATCCTCTCTTACAAGCCAAATATCTCCATCCTCGTGGCTTTTACTTGCGAATGACGATATAAGATAATTGTTGTTGACACAAGCAATGTCTGTAAGTTCAAAATTAGTTTTAATATCAAAAACGCTCCACTTATTTCCACCGTCTGTAGTAATGGCAGCTTTTGAATTATATTCTGTTTTTCCAAGGAAAACATGCTGACCATAATTAAAAGACAATTCTTCTTTCGTAATTGAATTTCTATGCCAGATGCAATACGCCATTAATACAACTAAAGGAATAGTAGCATAAAGTATTTTCCATCGCCATTTTGTAAAAGATTTATAAACACCAAAAATTATACCCCCAAATATGATTATAATGATTCCAAATATGATTACAGATGTTGTCAAATCTTCATGTTGTTCACTCCTTTGAGATGCAGTTAATTCGTTCACAATTGATTTTGGAATTCCAACCACAATCCCCTCTTTTTCATTTTTAAAAAAGAATTTTTTTATTTGAATTTCATCCGGAGTATTTATTAATTGGTTGTTACCTTGATAAACTCTATAAAATTTGGCTTCATTGGTCAAAACGAATCCAATGTCTTTATCAGGGAATTGACATTTTATAATGTTCTTATCCTCAGGAAAATTAAGTTTTTGGACTTGGTAATTGTTCCCAAACATTTTAAAAGGATACACGCCATAAAACAGGAATATAAAGATAAAAAGATTTTTTAACATTTTTGCCTTTCTCATTATTTCTAATACTAATTTCTTACAAAAAAATAAAAGAGTCAAGGTAAATCTCCCAATAAGAAAATTACTAAAGAGTAAACCCTCAAAATTCCTTTCTCTGTCTAAATCTCGGGGCAAAAGTTAGGTTGTTGTAAATTAGCAACTGAACGGACATTCATACGGGGGCAAACTTACAATGGTATAAATCTTACTCTGAAACGCACAACAGTTCTTGTAAATTGTTTTTTTGCTTATGGGAAAATAGTTGTTGCCCCAAATTTGTCAAAAGGAGGAAAAAATACTACATTAAAATCAATTAACTTGTTCTCCCAATTTTCTTACCGCCCGCTCTATCTCTTTTTTAAGATCACTGTTAGTACAATCCTTTAATACCTTTCTTAGCTCCGGAATTACTGACTTATTTCCTATTTGCTCTAATGCTAAAACTACGTTCCGTTTAACTCCTACGTCACTATCTGTTAATCTCTCTATTAGCACTGGAATTACTGACTTGCCATTTCCTATTCCTCCTAATATCCAAATTATCGTACGTCTAACTTCTGCATCGGTATCTTTTAATGCCTCTGTTAGTTCCGAAATTATTGACTCAGCTCCTATTTGCCCTAATGCCAAAACTACCATATGTCTAATTACCGGGTCAGTATCTGTTTTTAATGTTTCTATTAGTTCCGGAATTGCTAACTTGTCTTCTATTTGCCCTAATGCCGAAACTGCATTCCGTTTTACTCCTACGTCACTATCTTTTAATGCCTTTTTTAACAATTGAATTACTGAGTCATCTCCTCTTTGCCCTAATCGCCCTAATGTCCAAACTACCGTACTTTTAACTTCTACATTGGGATCTTGGAATACCTTTACTAGTTCCGGAATTACTGACCTATTTCTCATCTTCTCTAACGCGACAACTATATTCTTTCTAACTACTGCATCTGGATCTTTTAATGCCTCTATTAATTCCGGAATTACTGACGCATCTCTCATAGAGCCCAATGACTGGGCAGCCTTACGTCTATCATGGACATCGCCATCCTTTAATACTTTTTTTAATTCTCTTATTTCCTCAATATTTCTGACTATTTCATTCTTCAATTCCTCTGGGTATAAAACTTCAAGATATTTGCCTATTTCTTTTGGATTCTCAAAATATAAGTTATTAGGTGATTTAGTTAGAGACGGATATTCTAAAATTTTTTTTATTCTATCCCACTGTTCTTGCGTAATGTCTTTATATTTTTCTTTTAATGTATTCAATGAAGTTTGGGTTTCCTGCAGCATTTCCCCTTTTTTTCTTAATTCGCCGGTATTGACTTTTTTGGGGGAGTATTTAGCATTTTTGTATCCTTTTTGTAATTCAAATAAGTCTTTTTTAGAAAGACTTAAGTTTTCATTAATGAAGTAAATAAGTCCCAGTTTTATTGCCTTAGCAATCTTAAAATCATTGAAACTACCTTTTGATTCATTTTCTAATGCTTCTGCAATATTTTTTTGTAATATTATACTACTTACAAATCTTTTTACTGTTCGCGGTATAGGGTCTATACCTATTTTTATGATCTCTATGCATTCTTTTTTTTCATCGGTACTAAATAATTTTACCTTTTCACAAATTTCCTCCAAAAGTGTTTCTACTCCGTTTTCTCCCATATCAGGTAAATTATAAGGGAGTTGAATAAGCTTATCCAGGTAATCTTTTCCCGAAAAACTTCCCTCTTTTAGCGCTCTATAATGATAAAGAATTGCATTTTGAATCATTCCCTTTTCCACACCTAAAACAAAAACGCAACTTTTTACACTAAGATATATTTTTATTGCTTCCAAAATCTTTAAAGCATATTCAGGCAAACATCGGTCAAGGTCGTCAATAAATATAACTATTTTCTTTTCGTCATTATCTTGTTGACACCCTGCTAACTCGTTAATTGCCGATTCAAAAAGTCTTTTTATCGTCTCTTCTCCTGTAAGATAGGATAAATTTTCTGTATTTTCCTTTTCTTTTAAATCGTCATAATCCCTAAGTGCAGTTACCAAACTACTTGATTTAACAAGTCCTATCTTTTCTGACACCACATATGATGCCATAAAAAGAACTTTTTCAAATTTCCTCAAAAAAGAAGATATTTTCCCTTTATCCCATTGAGAGTCAAGAATTTTTCCTCTTATAGTATGTAATAATGGGACAATAGGGCGCTCATCAAATTGATATTCCCACGGGTCATAAAAAACCGTTATTATATTATTTTTGACATCTTTTTCTAAATTTTCTGCTATAAGTCTCATTGTAGATGTTTTTCCTTTTCCCCATGGTCCATGTAATCCTATTGTAAAAGGAGTCTCGCATTCAAGAATCGTTTTTGTTAGGGCATTTATATAAGGAGTATAATGTATGGTATCTCTTATAGCTCTTTCATCTGATAGAGCTGGAAGTTTAAACTTTTTACCCATAATTATATTAGACTAGAAGAGACAATAATATAATCAATATTCTCAAAATTTACCTTTGTCAACCTTTAATGCTAACTTTTTTCATTCCAAAAAATTGAGGGTAGGAATCCTATGTCAACTTTGGAAAAAAACTACCAAATAGGGGAGACTACACTCTTACTATCTCTTTCTCCATCTCAAACTCAATAAATGGTGAATTGCGTCTCCAACTTCAAAATGTCTCCATTAATTTTTACCTTCTTTTTTCCAATTGTTGCTGTCTGCTGACACCATAACCTAAACTCTTTTTTAGAGCATCTAGTTTCTCAAGTGCTCTATCTTTTTCGTTAGTGTCCCGTATATTGGTGCAAACGGACTCAAGTCTTATCAGATATTTCTGACTCTCTTCCCTTCGTGCTGTTTCTACAAGACTACAGAGTACATTACATTGATCATCTATTTTCCCAAGTCTTACATAAATAGCATATGCTTCCTTGTATTTTTCAGCAGCCTCATCTAACATAGTATTTTTCATCCCCTCATTGAACTGAGATAGAACGCGTAATTTACCTGCTTCTATTCGCAGTCTTTTTGCGTATTCTTCATTTTTTTTACTGAATGGCCACATAAATTACCCTCCATTTTAATTGTTTATATTTGTTTAGTGTTTATTCCTATTATATATTGTCATGGTTCTAATATGTGATGTGGTTACAAAATCACATGTCAAACCCTCTTCTTTTATAAATCATATTTCTCAAATAATACGGTTCCTTATTTCTGTCAACTCTTTTTTGCTGAGGTAGATACAAGGTACTATCCATTTCTCTATGTAACGCTACTTAAACAAAATGGTCGGATGTAAAAATCCTGTACCAGCTTAAAAACAAAATCGAAAAAAACGAGCAAAAAGTGCTGGAAAGCTAAAAACAAAAGGTAATTCCGCTGAATTACCACTTTTATCTGAATCCCCGAAATTTGCTCAAAAGAAATTTCCTAAAATAGTTGTCTGTTGTTGGGTTTCGGGGCAAAAGTTAGGTTGTTGTAAATTAGCAACTGCACGGACACGGGTTCATAGCAGCGACCATCATAAAACGAGCCGGAAAGGTTAAAGTAGTCGCTACTCTCGATATCGTTACTTCTCCATCTTCCATCGGCTGCCTCATTACTTCTAATCCTTTTTTGTTAAATTCCGGAAGCTCATCAAGAAATAATATTCCATTGTGAGATAAGGATATTTCCCCCGGTTTCGGATAAGTCCCTCCGCCAATTAACCCTGCATCCGACACCGTATGATGCGGTAATCGAAATGGCCGTGTTCCTATAATCCCTTTGCCTGTCGGGATAAGCCCGGCTACCGAATGAATTTTTGTCGTCTCAAGCGCTTCTTCTAATGTAAGTTCGGGAAGTATCGTTACCATTCTTCTCGAAAGCATCGTTTTTCCTGCTCCCGGTGGTCCAATCATCAAAACATTGTGCGAACCAGCGGCAGCTATTTCAAGCGCTCTTTTGGCGCTTTCCTGCCCGTTTACTTCGGAAAAATCCACATCATATACGGATTCATTTCTAAATAAGTTTTCCATATCTACTTTATATGGCTGGATTTCGCATTTTCCGTTTAAGAATTCTACCGTTTGGAGAAGCGTGCTGACAGGATATACTTCAATGTTTTGCATAACTCCGGCTTCATTTTTATTATCTTCAGGAATTATTATTTTTTTGAATCCAAGTTTGTGACAATTAAGAGCTATCGGAAGCACTCCTTTTACTCCTCTGATGTTACCATCCAATGAGAGCTCGCCAAGAATAAGATACTCTTTTAGACTCTCTACCGGAATAACATTTTCTTGAGCGGCTAATACGCCGATAGCGATTGGCAAATCAAAATTGGAGCCTTCTTTTTTTATGTCTGCGGGAGCTAAGTTGACTATGATTCTTTTTGCAGGAAAATCAAACCCCGAATTTTTAATCGCCGCTTCGACTCTTTCTTTGGATTCTTTAACGGCAGAATCCGGTAGTCCGACAGTTGCGGAATATCGTGGCAATCCAAGCGCAAGGTTAACTTCTACTTCCAGCCGGTAAGCTTCAACTCCGAGCACCGCTGCCGAATGAACTTTCGCTACCATATAAATCTATCTTACAGTATTTTTTAAAACTGTCAAACTTTTTTATGGGATGATAAGCTACAACTATTTAAATAAACACACTAAAAATCGTGGGTGTTTTTGAATCCTTGCTGAAAGCTAACAATGAGAATAATCACTAATATAAATGCTTAACGAATCCTAGAAAATATCCTTCTCCCTTTTCTACTATTTTCTTGTTGCCAATTTTTACGGTATGGGTTATCTCAACCTTTATAATTTTTCCATTGTAATCTTTCTCTCGTACACAAAGAATATATCCTGGACGAGTTAGTTTTTTTCCATTAGATTTAGAGAGGAAATTGGGATATTCATTAAACATTAAAATAGAAGCCTTTTTCATTCCAATAAATACCTTTACATTAGACTCTTCTATGTGAGGAAATGTATCTCCTATCACAGACATTGGGACAAAGTGAATATAAATATCAGGGAAAGAATTTCCTTTATATGATAGCCATGCACCAAGTTCATATACTTCTAATTTGTCAATCTTAACATTTAATTTTGTGTCCTTTTTAATGTCAACATCATAAAGCCAACATTCCAATGTTGTTTTGGAATAATTCTTCTCGAAAATTGGTATCTGGTCCTTTTTTCCACATAAGAAATATTCAAAATTTCCTTTCTCGTCGCCTACGGTAAACATCCAGTCTCCAACAATAGGATACGATACAGGAGTCCCGTCAAAATATGTAACTGTCCCATAGATGCGTTTCAATTCCACGGGAATTTTTTTGTGAAAATAGTCACCTACTTTTATCTCTATTTCTTTTGGATTTTGAAGAGGAGAAGCTAATTCTATTGTATTTACAAATTTACCTTTTATAATATCAATTTCTTTTTTTTCAATGAGATGCCCTCTAAATATAATGGTAATCGTATCTTTCCTGGTAGTACCAAAATTTGTCCCATTCACTGTAATGGAAGGGGTATTAGTTTGATCCCATTTTTCTCCATTTGCAATGTTCTCCAGTTCAGCACTACAATTAGGGTTATTATTCAAATAGATTCCTATTTGTGGACTCGAGGTGGTTAATTTTTCTTTTGCTTTATTTTTAGTTTGCATAAGTTACGATAATAACCCGGCAATATACCCTGTGCTCCAGGCGAATTGAAGATTATATCCCCCGGAAACACCATCAATATCGAGTATTTCACCTGCGAAATAAAGTCCTTTAACTTTCAACGATTCCATTGTCCTGGAATTGACTTCGTCCATCGCTATTCCACCGGCAGTTACCATTGATTCCGCAAAAGGACGGGTTTGTTTTATGTCTATATACCAGTGAATAAGCCTGTCGGCAATGGCGCATAATTCTTTTTTGGATAACTGATGAATATGTTTATCCTCTGTTACTCCTAATTCCCGCATTAATACATAACATAATTTCTTAGGCAAAACTCCGAACAAAGAGTTTAAAAAAGTCTTTTGTGGATATGCTTGCCCTCTTGAGATGAAAAATTGTGTTAATTTGTCAACAGTGAAATCAGGGAAAAAATTAATAAAAACTTTAGTTTCGGGTTTGGGTAAATAATCCGTTATCAGACGACTCATATCCATTACTATAGGTCCGGAAATGCCGTAATGCGTGAAAAGCAATTCTCCTTTTTCCGTTGCAATCGCTTTGTTCTTAGAGATAAGCGTTAACTCAACATCCGATTTTACTCCCTGTAATTTGTGAAACCAGTTGCCCGATAATTCAATAGGAACTAATGCCGGTTTTGGTTCAACGATTCTATGACCTAATTTACGCACAAATTCAAGTCCTTCACCGCTTGAACCCAACTGTGGATAACTCTTTCCACCCGTAGTAAGTATAATATATTTTGATTGGTAAGAGTCTTTGCTTGTGGTAATTTTCCATCCATGATTTATTGGTGTTATTTCATTAACCCGTTCAGTTGTTTTTATGTTTATTCTAAAATGAGTAATTTCCTCTATAAGCAAATCCAGAACGGTTATTGCCTGATTGGTAATCGGGAATACCCGGCCTTTGTCTTCCGTTTTTAGGATAATGCCAATTGATTCAAAAAACTCAACAGTATCTTTATGGGAAAAACGCCCGAAAATATTATTTAAGCATTTGGTATTTTCTCCGTAATACTTATCAAGTGTAATATTGGTATTGGTTAGATTGCATCTCCCGTTACCTGTAACGGTGATTTTACGTCCAAGAGTCGGGTTTTTCTCAATAATTAGAATGTTTTTTGGGTTTTTGCCGTGCCGTGCCGCAGAAATACCTGCTATTAGTCCGGAAGCCCCTCCGCCGATAATAATTACTTCATATTGTTCCATTTATTTAAGTATTAATAAAGTATTTACAAAAATCAAGAAAATTTAACGAAACTCTTTTTGTTTGAAAAATATAAGTATTAAGATTGTAGAGATTAAATATAAAGCGCCTGTGGTTAAAAATGGTATTGCATAAGAATATTTTTCTATTAATAGTCCTCCTATAGTTGCGCTTAATCCTCTTCCTATAGACCATGCAATTACAAGAAGCGCATTTGTTAGTGGCTGTTCCTCTTTTTTCACGCTTTCCATTGCAAAATTTGTGAATAAAGGTTGCGCCATATTCATCATAGCTGCCCTTATTAAAAAAGATACTACGGCCAAAGCAACATTATTTGTAATACCCAGAATGATTAAAAATGGTATGGAAAAAAGCTGGGAAAATATTACCGTTTTTATTTTCCCGATTTTTTCCGCTAAAAGCGGTGCAATTAGTAATCCGATAATCGTCATAACCTGAGAAAGACTGTAATAAACTCCTATAACTTTGGTCGACATTGAGAATATGTTTTTGAAATATAAGTTTATAAAAGGGATGCTTAATCCTGCTCCAAGCCCAACAAAAAAATTTGGTAAGAAAAGTTTTACGATAATTGAACGGTCAGGCTTAATTTGTGCAGATTCCGTCTCTTTTTGATAGGCGTTTTCTTTTATCATTAAATAAGGGATTAGAGCGATAATAATAAATATTCCGAATATGTATAGCGTATGCCTGTAAGCAAGATAATCTACAACGCCATATTTCTCCATAATTTCAGGGATAAATCCACCCATAATACTTCCTATGACACTTGCCACAAGCGTAAATGCAAAATTCATACTGAACAAATACGGCCTTTCTTTTGGAGCGCTATTCCTCATAAAGAAAGGTGCTGCGGTAATTTGGAAAAACACGGAAGAAATCCCGGAAAATAACCCGCCTATCATTATGATATAATAATTTGATATTGTTACCTGGATGAAATAAGACAATAATGCAATCGGTAAAGAAATGATAAGGATTTTCTTTATGGAAAAACGTTTAAGCGCAATTGAAGCCGGGATTGCCATAATTAATGTTCCGAGTGTTGTTACCGTGATGACGTTCCCGATTCTTCCTTCAAGCAGTCCGATTGATTTCAAGTAGAGATTGAACAGAAGCATAATACCGGAAAAACTTATTCCGATAAAGAATGTTCCAAGTAAAAAAAGCCATGCATTTCTTGAAAACAAATGCAGATTCTTTGTGTAAATATTTATTATCTTGCTTGTTTTTTGATATAGAAAGAATATAAAATCCATAATTATTTGTATACAATAGGATGTTTTTCTAAAAGGTCAATTTAAAACTGTAGGGACATAGCGTGCTATGTCCCTATTTCTGTTTTCTGTGCCTTTTTTGTCATTCTGAGCCGAAGGCGAAGAATCTCTTTGTTAATTACCTAATAACGACTTTTCCTCTGTGTCCTCTCTGTTTTTATCTCCACTCTGTCGTCTGTTCTCTGTGAACTCTGTGGTTGCATTTTTATTCGTGTCTATTCGCGGATAAAATTCTGTTTGCTGTTCTCTATGGTTAATCTTTTTGTTCTCTGCGTGCTCTGCGACTCTGCGGTGAAAATTCTTATTCGTTTTACTTTACCAGTATCAGCTTCTTCGTTTCCTTATAATTCCCTGCTATGAGTTTTATGAAATATATACCCGACGGGTATGCTTTGGCTGTCCAATTTGCGGTATAACATCCTTGTTTTTCATTTTTATTGACCAATGTTTTTACGAGTTTCCCGGTTATGTCATAAACTTCCAATAGAACTTTACTGTTAACCGGCAACGCATAAGTTATATTAGTTTCGGAAGCAAAGGGATTCCTGGAAATATTCAGGCTGTAATTTTTTAATTCTCTCTTTGGAGACTCTTCTACGTTAACTTGTAATTTTTCGGCAAGTATGCGGTAATCTTTATCAAATGTAATATTCAAAGGAGTTGAAGTTGTCTTAAGTACAAAATCCTGGCTTATAAGACTATCCCATACCGTATAAACCTCCGTACCACCTGTCGTTTCAACCGTCAATTCTATAGGCATTTTAAAAATAGGAGCATTAATTTGAATTTGTTCTGTGCGAAGATTAATATAGGTAGTGTCATTTGGGGTGTTGTATGACCAGCTCCAAGTATATTTTGGATGTCCCTGCCCGTAAATCCATTCATTAAAAAACCAATCAAGTTCCATGCCGGATGTAGATTCCGATATGTTTTTGAAATCTTCGGTGTTTGCATTCCCATACTTAAAAGCGGTATAATAGTTTTGTAATATGTTGTAGAAGACGGAATCTCCCGTTAAATATCTTAACATATGTAATACCCAGGAAGCTTTACGATAAACAATCCCGCCGTCAAAGAGATATTTGGGGTTGTATATGGGAAATCTTTCCGTTGAGTCGCGGTGAAAATAATAATACGCATTTAACGCCATTTCATCTTTGAAATCTTGTTCCCCGTATTTGTATTCCGTATATAATGCTTCGGAATAAGTAGCAAACCCTTCGTTTATCCATATATTCTTCCAGTCGGAACAGGTTATCATATCTCCCCACCACATATGTGCAAGCTCGTGAGCAATGCCTTGTTCTTCAACATCAGTAACCCAACTTCTGGCAATAGTAGTCATTGTTTGATGTTCCATCCCCCCGCCGAAATGGCTGACTGCTACCATTCCATATTTTGAAAAAGGATAGTCGCCAAATTTGCTTGAAAAAAATGTCATCATATCAACTACATTTTCAAAAGCAATATGTGCCTGAGCCGAATCTACCCTGTAAATATAATATTTTGATTCTATGCTGTCGCTTGACGGATGATACCAATCTGAAAAAGTAGCAAATTTTGAAGCAGTAGCTGCCATAAGGTATGTGGAAATAGGATGTGTTTCTTTCCAGTGGTAAGTAACTCTGTTGCCTGAGGTATCAACTCCAAGTAATAATCCATTAGAAGCTGCGACAAATCTTTTGGGCACGGTAATATTTATTTCGCAGCCATTATCTGCTTTATCCCACGGCTCATCAAAACAGGGAAACCAGTATCTTGACCCCCACGGTTCGGTTATGGTATAAGCTGTTGTTTCCGGGTAGTCGGAATAATAATAATAACCGTAAGTCGGAGAGCCTTTATAAAATACGTCTACGCCAAAAGAATCCCCGGTGTTAAAAGTCTGTCCGCATTTTATCCGGAGTTCTTCAGAGTCCGGTATTATCGAAAAGTTTACGGAAGAGTTATTTACTTTTACACTATCAATGATTAAGTTGTTGACGTCTAAACTCAGGCTATCAAGCCCATTTATCATACTTTTAGCGTCTATATGGCATAATCCTTCGAGGGTTCTGCTATTCATAGGAAAATATACGTCTAATTTATAAAGTAAAACATCAAACGTGTGTGTTGAGTCTGACTTGAAATTTGCATATTTGGTATTGAATTCCGATTTTGTATCTACATAAGATGGGGACGATGGTTTTAAAAAAGCGCATATTACAAAAAGTATATAATTCATAAATTCCTCCTGTTATTTATAATAGTATGTATTTCAACTTTATTTTTTGCAAGTTATTTTTACTCTTTCTTTGAGGCATTTATGACTCATTAGAAAGAGTTATCCTGAGGAGGGTACCGACGAAGGGCTACTGTATAGACACTTATGAATCATTAGAAATGGGGATATTTCTTGACAATAATAATTGTCTTATATACCATCTCGCATATTAATTTTTACCGAACAGTTAAAGGAAATTTCCGTGAGATTCGGAATACTGCCCCGCAACGGTAATTTTTGTATTTTGTGAATACAAAAGAGTCCGGTCTATTAACTGTTTTGGATAGTACTTTCGGGGGAGGGGAAAATGTTTTATTTAATTGCTTCTTTTATATTAACTTCAGATACAACACTTGTAGAAAAGTATCCTCTTTACAAGATGGAAGAAGTTGTCGTTACTGCTACAAGAATACGAAACTCTCTTTATAACTTACCCACAAATGTAACGCTTATTACCAGAGATATGATTGTTCACAGTAATGCGCGTACAGTTGCGGAAGCCATAGAATATGCTTTTGGTGTAACTGAAGTAGGTAATCAGGGAACTCGTGGGGCGGTGCGTAATGTTCGTATAAGGGGAGGTGCTACCAACCAGGTTTTGGTTATGATTGATGGACAATCATTAAATGATGTGGCTTTAGGAGTAGCTGACTTAGATGAAATCCCGACAGATTATGTAGAAAGAATTGAAATTATTCGGGGTCCCACTTCTGTTTTATACGGGGCTAATGCGTTGGGTGGAGTAGTAAATATTATTACTAAAAATACTGAATCTGCTGCCGATTTTCAAATCTCCGGCGGAAGTTTCTTTACACAAAAATATAGCGCAAATATTAGTATGAAGCAAAATAAACGACGTGCTCTATTTATTATAAGCAGAGATGTTTCTGATGGCTGGCGTAAAAACAGTGATTATGGGGGCAATGACTTTTTCGGAAAATTTGGAAATGACTTTGAACAATTTGGAAAATTAGGTTTCCGTTTTATATATCATAATAGTGAATTTGGTGTGCCTGGTCAAAATACCACTCCTATTTACGAATATGATGGTTCTCAAGAAAAAGAAGCACAATCACCCGATGCCCGCCAGACAAGACAAAATGAACAGGGGCAATTAGAATATGAGAATAATATTGGCAATACTGTTCTACAAGTCAAAACTTATAGTAATATCACTAACAAAAGATATGAATATCCTACAGGTTTTACGGATGCCCTTACTAAAACCCATATTTACGGAACGGAAGTCCAGATAAATACAGTTTATGATGTTATTTTGGGGGCTGGTGTGCACAGAGATGAATGTGCAAGAAAGGATTTAACTGTCTCGCCTGCTAAAATTGATATAGATGAAAGCACTACAAATCGTTCAGTGTTTCTGCAAAAGATTTCTTCAATAGGCAAAATAAGTACTATACTAGGTGTTCATTATGATAAACATTCAGTTTTTGGGGAAGAGACTAATCCTCATGCCTCTATTGTTTGTCATCTATTAGATAATTTAAAGTTTTCAGCTAATGTCGGCAGTGCTTTTAGATCCCCTACTTTTGAAGACCTTTACTCGCCTTATTCAAGTTGGTCTGCAGGTCCCACATGGATGGCAGGCGATACAAAAGGCAATACTGACCTTAAACCTGAAAAATCTTGGGGATATGACATAGGTCTTGAATTCAGAATCAGGAATATTATGTTAAGTCAGATTACACTTTTTAAAAATGATATAACTAATTTAATTCAATGGGCTGAAGTTGATCCTGCCCCCAATTATGAAAAATGGCGTCCTTCCAATGTAGGCAAAGCATATAATCAGGGAGTAGAACTTAAAATCACTCAATGGATTCTTCCTAATTTAGAGCATTCATTACAATACAATTGTCTGGAAAACAAGGGGAAGAAAGAAGGGCAGGATGATTACAAAACTTTGCCATATACTATACCTTTTAAGCTAAATTATATGGTTAATTATGCTAATAATGCGGGACTTGGCGTTAATATCAATACTAATTTCACTGAACAGGTAATATGGGAAGATGATTTTGGAGCAAAAGATACATTGAGGAGCTATACTCTGGTAGATACTCGTATTGGTCAGAAAGTACATATTAAAAATCAAAAATCTGACAACCGAATGCCGGAGTTCTTCTTTATAGTTAAAAATATTTTTGACATAAGGTATCAGACCAGAAAAGGTTATCCTCTCGCCGGTAGAAACTTTAGCATAGGAGCAACGGTTACTTTATAATATTACAGAGAAACAGGCGCTCCGCCAAGTTCAAGTGATTTTTGAGCCGATTCCAGTATTTTTACCACATTAAGCCCGTTTATTCCATCCGTAATGGGAGTAGTCCTATTTTGAATGCAGGATATAAAGTGTTCGCATTCAGCTTTAAGGCACTCTTTTGATGGAACATTAGGTATTGTAGTAGTCCCAACTCTGATAGGGAATGCTTCGCTAAAGGATTTAGTCGAAGACTCGTAATTTATACCCTTATCATACAATTTTATCCTGTCATTTGCCTCGGCATCATTAAAAGTCGCCATTTTCTTGTCGCCGATAACCGTAATTGTTCTGTTTTTGCTGGGGTCTAACCATGATAGGTGGATATGAGCAATGGTATTGTCCGCAAAATATAAATTGAGAAACACTACATCCGGAATACCAGGTTGTAAGTATGTCCCGGCAAAAGCTACGACTTTATTTGGCGTTTTATTCAATAGATATAATACTATGGAAATATCATGCGGCCCTAAACTCCATAACACATCTTCTGTTTGTCTAACTTTCCCAAGATTCAATCTTTGAGTGTATATATAATATATTTTTCCAAGCTCATTTGTGTCTACGTATTCTTTTAATTTCCTGACTTCAGGCTGGTAAAGAAGGATATGCCCTACCATAATAATACAATTTTTTTTCTTTGCTAATTCAACAAGTTCTTCTGCATCAGTTGTTTTTAACGTAAAAGGTTTTTCTACAAACACATCTTTGCCGGCATTAAGAGCTTTCTTTGCCAGTTCATAATGTGAAGCTACGTGTGTGGCAATGACTACCCCATCAGCTATAGCAATCGCTTCATCTGAATCTTTTGTTGTTACGACTCCTGAAAACTTATTTTTAATCATAGATAATCTTTTTTCATCTTTGTCGCAAACTGCGGCTAAACAACCGAGTTCATAAAAGTTTCGTATAATATTGGGTCCCCAATATCCTGCACCGATAACAGAAATTTTAGGCATCTTTTCCTCCCCTTATTTTTTCGTTAAAACTTTTTATTGTTTCTTGTAATCCGTTTGCTAAACTAGTTTTTGGTTCCCACCCAAGTAGTCTCTTTGCTTTGGCGTAATTTAGAAAACTTATTTCAATTTCTCCAGTTCTTTTAGGCATATAAACGGGAGATGTGGAATAATTACTGAATTTACCCATTAATTCAAATAATTCGTTTACTGATGTGGGAATGCCGGTTCCGATGTTTAAAGTCTCGTTTGCTTTCAATTTAACGGCCAATATATTTGCTTCTATAACATCTTTTACGTAGACATAGTCTCTCTTGAGCTTGCCTGATCCAAAAAGTGTGCAAGTTTTATTTTTAATCATATTCTGGGTAAAAATGGCGACTACTCCTGCTTCACCTTTTGGATCCTGGCGGGGACCATAAACATTAGCATATCTTAATATACAGTATTTCAAATCGAATTCATTGCCGAAGAATTTTATATATTGCTCACCTGTAAATTTCGATATTCCATAAGGAGAAGCGGGAGAGGGATAAACTTCTTCAGTTGCAGCAATAGCTGTATTCCCGTACAATGCACCGCCTGTTGTAGAAAAAACAATCTTTTTTACTTTATGTTTTATGCAGAGTTTTAATAAGTTTATTGTCCCAATTATATTTGCTTTTGCATCTAAATCAGGGTTGTTGGTAGAATTTACTACACTTGCTTGAGCTGCAAGATGGAATATAACTTCCGGGGATAGTTTTCTAAATACCTTTTCTATTTTGGTGCTTTCTATTTTTAATTTATAGAATTCTGCGGATTTGTTTATGTTTTTTGCTTTCCCGGAAGATAAGTCGTCAATTATTGCTACTTTATCCCCTTGTTGTATAAGCCTGTCAACTAAATGCGAACCAATAAATCCTGCCCCACCGGTAACTATGCAATTCATTTTAGTTAATACGCATTATCTCCTTTCATACTTGCGACAAACGTTTTTAATAGAATTTTTATGTCAAAATTAAAAGACCAATTTTCTATATAATATAAGTCGTATTTCACTCGTTCTTTTATAGATGTATTTCCTCTTAATCCATTTATTTGCGCCCAACCTGTAAGACCTGGTCTTAGTTTGTGACGTTCAAAATACCTGTTTATTTCCTCGCTAAATTTTTCTACAAACTCCGGGCGTTCGGGCCTTGGTCCTACAAGGCTCATATTACCTATAAACACATTTATAAATTGAGGCAACTCATCCAGACTCCATCTGCGGATATTCCGCCCTACTTTGGTTACTCGTGAATCCGTAGTTCCTGTCGCAAATATCGGACCGGTATTCTTTTCAGCATTTTGAACCATACTCCTGAATTTTATTATATCAAACAATTGTCCATCTTTCCCTACCCTTTTTTGTCTGTAAAATACGGGCCCCGGAGAGGATAGTTTTATTAATATGGCTATTATAAGACCTGGAGGCAAAAAAGCAAGGATAAAAAGACTGGATGCGATTATATCAAATACTCTTTTTAATAATATATCCCAGTAGTTTAACGGGAACTCTCTTATTCCAAGTAAAGCAAATCCATTCAAATCGTAATATCTGATTCGAGATGTCAATAATTCATACGGGTCAGGAACAAACCTTAATTCTACGGGGATGCCGCTACATCTCAGGATTATTTTTGCCGTTTCTTTATAATGAGATAATGGGAAAGTAATGAGTAACATATCTATTTTATTTTCCTGGATTATTGTTTGAACGTCAATGATGTTTCCAAGCATAGGTAATCCGGGGATCTCATCTTCCCCCTTTTTTATAATTTGTCCTACGAGTTTATATCTTATTACGGGATTCTTTTTGAATTTCTCTATAACCTCCATAGCTCTTTCCCCGCTTCCAACTATACATGTTTTCTTTATTCCTATTCCTTTACGAGCCAGGTGTATTTTAAGGCTGCGAATAAAAATCTTTCCGGTTATAATTAAGATTCCGCTAAATAAACACGCAAATAATATCGCTATACGGGAAAAAGTAAATCCTCTATAAAAGAAAATAGGCGCTAGTACAATCAAGGTGCCAAGAATTATGTCTTTTAATACTTCATAAATTTCATCAAAAATTGATGTAACTTGTTTTGTATTATAAATACCGGAGAGATAAAAGATAATTATCCACACACTGAGGGTAAATAAAGCGATTAAGAAGTATGGAGTAATTGATGGGATTCCTTTTTCAATAGGAAACAATGTAGAGTAAAATCTTAACCAATAAGATAAACAAAAGCTTATAAAAATGAATATTCCATCTGCAACAACCGGCAACAAAAAAAATATTATTTCGCTTTTTCTATACATTCCGTTCTAATTTATCCCATGCCGGATTTTTACCTCCCGAGTATCTTACAAATCCTATAAGCTGAGCCCAGCTTGTCAGGCAAAAGTAATAAGGAATATAAAAAACATTAGGCATAGTTTTTTTGTCTTGTCCTTTATACTCTAATATAAATCCTATGAATGTCAACCCATAAAATATTATTTGGAATATTAAGAGTGTGCGATAAAAAATTTCGGTAATAAAAATATTTGATATAAATAATGTAATCATAAATATTCCACTTATCCATCTTAGTATTTTATGTGAAAATAACTGAAATATAATTTTTTTTATCGGATAAACTTTTATTGATGTTAGGGCACCTCTTAATATACGAATTTTTCGTCTAAATTCTTCAAAACTTCCTTTTGATACCCCTTCATAAGAAATTGCTTCCGATTCAAAAACAACACGATAATTCTTGTTTATTACTCCAAGAGAAACTGCAAAATCGTCCATAATTATACGATCTGATGCCGGGAAAGGGTATATTTCTTTCTTTATAGCGTATATAGAGCCATCCACAAAAGTAGATCCCAATATGCTCTCTTTTTGTTTTATAAAATTTTCAAATTTCCAGTAAAGTCCTTCATTTATGCCAATGTTATCAGTGTTTGTCATTTGGTCTTTTGTTATTATACTTTTTGTTCCCCCTACGCAACCTATATTAGGATTTTTAAAATTACGAATAAGTTTTCTTATAGCATCAGACTTAAAAAAAGAATTTGCATCCGTAAGTATTATAAAATTGTTTTTTGCATAAGGTATAACGGAATTCAAAACTCCCATTTTCCCCTGTCTTTTAGAAAAACTTTTTAATATTATGTTGCGATTAGGGTAGGCTTTATTATCAAAATTGGCAACTATATCTTTTGTATGGTCTGATGAACAGTCGTCGGCAACTATTATTTCAATAGGTGCGGGATAATCAAGAGATAAAGTGTTTTTTAGCTTATCAGTAATTACTTTTTCTTCGTTATATGTCGGGATAATAAATGATACCGGTGGTGAAAAATTATCATCTGCTTTGTCCCATAATTTAGGGAACAATTTTGAAATTATTGCAAGTAGAAAAGGATATATAAAATATACATAAGATAAGGAAAAAACAGAAATCCAAAAAATTATTTTCATTTTATTAGATGGCGAATAAAAGTTTTAAGTGATTTAAATATTCTTTTCCCTTCAGTCGGATTCTTAATGCTTTGCAATAATTTAGTAGTAATGTAAGAACTTCTTAAATAGAAATTCTTACGGGCATAATTGCAGAATTTCACCATATCTTGATGAGAGAGATTTGGGAGATCAACAACACAGTTATGTAAGCCTTCGTCAGTCAGCCATTCCGAGTAATTTGACACTCTAAGATATCCGGAGCTTTTTACCCATTCATAAGCTTCTGTGCCGGGATATACCATTATGGGGAAAAACTGGGCGGTATCGGGGTTTAACTTTTTAGCGAAATTAAGCGTATTTTGGATTGTTAGTCTTGAATCTCCGGGATTACCTATCATAAAACATCCGTGAACGAGTATTTTGGCTTTACGTGCAGACTGCATAAAATCAAACATTTTTTCAAGTTTTACGCCTTTTTTCATATTTTTTAAGATTTGTTCATTCCCTGATTCAAAACCTACACACATAAGTCTGCAACCTGCAAGTTTCATAAGTTTTAACGTAGCATAATCTACATCAGCCCGAGAATTGCAAGACCATACAATTTTAAGATTACGGGATAATATTTCTTTGCAAAATTCTCTGCAACGAACGCGATTTACGGTAAGCGTATCGTCTTCAAACATTACCTCTTTTAAGTTTTTGAACTCTTTTACTATATACTCAAGTTCGTCCACTATGTTTTTTATACTCCTGTATCGTAATATTCTACCACTAAATGTCTGTGGATAAACGCAATATACACATCTATGAGGACAACCCCGTCCACCAATTATTGTTACTATTGGGTATTGAGAATGAGCATAAAAATATTGAGTATAGTCAAGATGTTTTTTATATACGGAAGAAACGAAAGGTAAGTTATCTAAATCTTCAATAAATGGTCTATGTGGGGTATGTGTAATATTGCCATTTTTTTGAAAACTTATTCCCGCTATCTCGTTAAAGGCTTCGTAAAGCTTTTTATGTGTATTATTTTGAATGGCGTCTGCGATATCTTTTAGTGTGTAATCATATTCTCCGTGACATATAATGTCTATTTTAGTGCTTAATTTGAGTGTCTCTTCGGCAGTAGCGGATACGTGAGGACCTACTAAAACTATGCTAGAATCAGGAAAGGCTTCTTTTAATGTTTCTCCTATTTTTACATCGTTGTAGATACTTGGCGTGCTTGTATCAAGGACTATTAGAGAAGGCTTAAAGGATTGGGCTATTTTTAGTACGTCATTTATTCCTAAAAGGTTTGCAGGCGCATCTATTAATTTAACATTATAACCGTTTTGTTCCAATATGCCGGTTGCGTAGGCAATCCACATAGGGTAATAAAAAGTCCCGGACTTAGTAATAGCAGGTGACCGTTGTTCCCTTGAAAACTTCCCCTTAAAAGGAGGGTTTAATATTAAGATATTCATAATTTTAACAGTTGATAACTGTATCTAAAACCAGGTTTATATTTTTTAAAAATGTCCGGATATCAAATTTTTCTATAGCAATTTTTTTACATTTTTTTTTCATATCACTATGTAACGGATAGTTATTAATAATTTGTAATATTTTTTCAGCTAAATCTTGTGAGTCATTTGACTTACAAATAAATCCTGTCTTCCCTTCTTCTATTAATTCGGGTATGCCTCCTAAGTTTGTGCCTATTACCGGCACTTCTGCACTATAAGCTTCAAGAATTGCCATCGGGCACCCTTCAAATAAAGTAGTAGAAGGAACGAGTAATATATCCAGGACATTAAAAACGTCGCTAACGTCTTCTTGATAAGGCAGGAATTCTACTCTCTCTATTTTTTCTTTCTTTATCATTTCTATCAATCTTTTTTTATATTCTTCTTCTTCAGGAGGAGTTTCTCCTGCTATTAAAAGTTTAATTTTAAGAGGAGTTGTATTTAAATGCTTCATTGCGCCTATACCAATATGTATTCCCTTATGAGGGATAATTCGAGCAAGTATCCCCAATATTTTTTCGTCTTCTTTTATTCCAAATCTTTTTTTTATGTTAAGTTTATTATCTTTATTGGAAGAGAATAGAGATGTATCTACTCCATTGTATACTACTGTTATTTTATTGCTAATAGATGGAAATTGTTTTTTAGTAGCTTCTGAGACAGCTATAAATTTCTTAAAGATAGATCTCTTTCCTATAATTTCAATTATTTTTATTGCCTTTTTGTCTTCAAGTATATGATGAATGTGTCCTATTAGCGGAGTTCTTGTAATTTTTCCTATTAAGAAAGCAAATGGTAACGATTTTACTCCATTAACGTATAAAAGAGAAGGTTTTTCAGTCCTTATTTTTTTAGTTCCTATAGCTAAGACATAAAAGGTATAAAAAAGATATTTACACAAGTCTTTTATGTTTTTATTGCCTTTTGTGTATGCGCCTGTTGGAAGTAGGATTATAGGAATTCCTCTCTTTGTAATTTCCTTTTCCAAAGGTCCCTTTGTAGGTACGATTACTTTAATTTGATACTTATCTCTTAAACTATCAATCAGAATTAAAAGAACCTTCTCGCTTCCTCCGATTAATGAGAATGCATTCCAGAAAATAATTTTAGGTTTTCTGTTATTCATTTTATTTTTATGAGCCGAACCCTGTTAAAATGTTCTAAATCCATATGGCAAAAACTATTGATTATCCCCATCATAGATTTCAACTTTATTGATGGAGTTCCCATTAATATTGCTTTAAATAAATTTTTTCTTGCTTGATTCCATTCTTTATTGATAAGGTTTATTCTTCCTTTGACCCAATATTTTCTAGATTCAATGGATTTATCTTTTATTCCCATAGATTTTTTAAAATCGGAGGGAAGTTTTGTACAAAACTCAAGGGCTATCTGAGTATGACTATCCCATTGTTCTTTATAGAGTTTTATAGTTGATTGGCAGGGATGGTATCGCCAATAACCCAATACTTCGTTAACAAAACTAAATTTCCCCTTTAAAGCTATTTCTAACCAGGTTGGGTAATCCGTATAAGGTACATAAGGGGGTTGTTTAAAGCCTCCAATTTCCAATAAAAATTTTTTTCTTACCAAGATTGTAGCAGTAGGAATCAAAAAATTTTCAAACAACAATTTATTAAGTGCTATTCCTACCGGGTCATTTAAGTAAGTCTTTTTATAACGGTAAAAATCTTTCGGCATTATATTGCTTATAATTTTACCCTCTTCATTAACTATTTCACCTTTTCCCCAGCATATGGCAACATTGTTATCGTAACAATAAGGCAATTGTATTTCTAATTTATTCTTGGGCCAAAAATCATCTCCTTCTAATATAGCAATAAACTCTCCTTTAGAATTATTAATTGCTTTATTGTAAGTTTTAGCCAAACCCCATATCCCCAAATGTTGTTGTTTAATATATTGAATTCGAGAATTTTTATATGATTTGATAATTTCTTCTGTTTTATCATTTGAACCATCATCTACGATAATTTGCTCCCAATTAGTATACGTTTGATATAGAACGCTTTCAATACAAGTTTTTATATATTTTTCGTGGTTATAAGAAGGCGTTATAATGGATACAAAAGGATTGTTTTTCATTGTAACTTTTTACTCTCTAAATATTCAGCGATAGTTTGTAACATTGTATCTATTCTTGATTCCCATGAATTAAGTTCCGCATATTTTTGTCGTTTAATTACTAAATCCTCTTTTTTTTCTTTTAAAGCTTTTTCAACACAATTAACAAAATCAGTATCGTTTTTAGCTATATAAATAAGGTTGTCTAATTTCCTAAGTTCTTCAATAGCACTAGCTATAACAGGTTTCCCGAGTGCAAGATATTCGTAAACTTTTAAGGGGTCAACAGCATGCCCTATATCGTTTATTTTAAAGGGTGCTATACATATATCAAATGAGTTTATATAAACAGGGATTTCGTTATAAGGTTTAGGTCCTAAAAAATAGATATTATTTAATTTTCTTACTTTTTGAGAAACTGGACCCACAAAAACGAAAGAACAATTATGTAGTTTTGTGGCTACATCGTAAATAAGTTCCATATCTATCCACCACCATATTAATCCAACAAATCCTATAATTGGCTTTGGTATTTTCTTTAATTCTTCAGGTATTTCCGAATTTTTTGCTCTTTGTATAAACCATTTATTGTCTACGGCATTGGGAAGGTAAACAAGATTTTTTGCTTTTTGAGGGTTTATAGAAATAATATCTTTTTTTATTTTTAAAGCACTAACAAAAATAATATTTGCTCGTTTAATCAAATCTATATGCCATTTATTATAAAGTTTAACTTTAGAAACACCTGAAAAAACACGAACGTCATCTATACAATCATAGCAAATAATTCCTTTTAGGCATTCAATTACAGAGTACCAGTATGGATTAGTAATTATAAAAATTGTATCTGTATTTTGATTTGTTATTTTATCCCCAAGACAACGAAGTAGTTTTCTTCTCATAATAGACGTATTTATTTTATGCGCTAAGTTAAGTCTACCAAATGGTAGAATAAGAGGAAATGATATAATATAAAGTTTTTGTTTGCGTGTGACGTTAGTAAAAAAGCGACTCAGAAGATTGCCAATATTAGTAACTGCTTTATCTTTAAAATACCCTACAATAGAAATAGGTGGTTCTACAAATGTGACAGGAATGTTCTTTTTAAGCAATTCTTCTACTATAGCCTTTGTCCGGCCTGAATGAATACTATTATAAGTAACGGATGATAGAATAATTATGTTCATATTGTATCTATTAAGACTTGAAAAGTATTTTATTGTAAGCGGCAAGCGTTTGAATAGCTGCCTGTTGCCATGTATATTCCCTCTTTATTAAATCTATAAGTTCGTGAGATGGGGTTGAATTCCATCCTTTAATTAATGCATCTCTGATTGACTCTATACTATCCGGGATACAGTAGAATACCGTGTCTTTAAAATACTCTTCTGTTGAACCGTATTTGGTGCTTACTATTACACATCCTGCGAGTGCAGCTTCAAGAGATGCCAATCCTGGGGTCTCTAACCAACTTGGTAATATGTGGACTTTTGCTGCTTTGTAGGCATTAGCAAGTTCTTTGCTATTAAGGGGGCCTATAAAAGTTACATTTGAGTCTGCCGATTTTTTACACAGAGTAAAATACGGTTCTTCTCCACGCCCAACAAGCACTAATGGTATATTGGTATTTTTTACAGCTTGTATAAGTTTGAGTTGATTTTTCCGTTGTTCTATACGTGCAACACACAAAGCAAACTCTTTGTCTATTTTATATTTAGACTTGAATGAATCTGGGTTTCCTGTTTGAAAATCAGAATTTACTCCATTTACAATTTTCATAAAATCTTTTTTTATGTTAAAATTCTTAAAAAGCAGTTCTATTTCTGTATAAGAATTTGGCAAAAGTATATCCGCATTTAACAATGCCATTTTTTTTAATGTTTTTATTCCTAATTTACTCGCGAGTCTAAAAAATTCCGGACATTTATATCTTTTGTCATTTTTGATTTTTGCATAAACACTTAACATATAAGGTAGGAACACTATATAATGCGCATTATTTTTTGCCCATTTTGTTAATTCCGAATATTTTTTTGGTTGTACGCTGGACATCATCTGTTTTTGTTTTTGTTCGTTTAATTCCCAATATATAACGGAGAAAGCAACAGGTTTATTATATTTTTTAGCATTTAATATTTGAAAATAAGAATATTCTATAGTCTCAAGATTAAAAACATGAATTATATCGTATTTACTAATATCGGGCATAAAGCTTGTGGATATATCTACATAGACGCCTAATTTTTTCAATTCTTTTGCAGTGTTCAGCATCTGAATTGTATCACCCCCTATCTTTGTAAAAGCATCATGCCTTATTTGCATTAACACTTTCATTCCTTGTTGTATTTTTGTCATTAAACGTGTATTAACATATTATATTGTTTTTTCATCTTTCTTAAATATGCATGCCAAAAGGTATGCTCCGAATAGTCGAACCCATAGACTTTTTGGAATCCATCCAAGTAGGTATCGAACAACTCTACTGGTACCTTTCATGATATATTGACTGAGAAAATTTATTTGTTCTTTGGCACAAATTGGATATTCATTAACCAGAGTTAACCCTGCTGATACTCCTTTTTTGTGTAACGATGTTACAGGTACTTCTATCCCGAACTCCCACTTGCCGGTTTTTTCAGCCCACCATTTCCCGATTCGGTAAAAAACTCCCTTGGAAAAGGGGACATAAACAATTATATATCCTCCCGGCTTTGTAACCATAGCCATCTCCTTGAGAGCTAAAATTTGGTCGTATCCTTGAAAATGCTCCAAAACTCCTGCATTCCAAGTCACGTCAAAAACTCCATCAGCAAATGGCATTTGAAATAAATCTCCACGAATAAGTAATTTTTCTGCTCCATACTTTAAAAGCGATTTTTTTGAAATTATCAATGCCTCTAATGAGATATCCAAGAGGGTTGTTTTTGTGTGTCTATCCTTTGCCAAAAGAGCGGATATAATACCAGTTCCACACCCTGCTTCTAACACCATTTTATGACCAGCGCAGGATTCTATCCATTTTGTCAAATCCTTTTTTAATTCGAGAACTATCGGACTATCTTCCGGTATAGTGTCCGGATACTGCTTCCAAATTTTATCCCATGTATCCTTTATTTGTGGTTTTTTTATGTTTTTTCCTATTTTTGTAGTTTCCAGATTGTGCATAGAAGCAAATCCTGTATATCCAAAAGTATTTTTATCTTTCATGTTTTTTACCTCTTAAAAAATAATGATATGCAAATCCAAAACTCCAAAGTCCATGAACGAAATAAGATATTACATATGCACCTGCCAATCCTTTTGCCCCATAATTTAAAAGTAACCATGTAGAAGATATAAGAGCTATTGCCCATCCTAAATTCATCAAGAATCCAATCCACATTTTTCCTGAAGCAGCTATTAAGTCACCCGTAGAAGTTTCTATTCCGAGCAAAAAAGCAACCACTAATAAAAAAATTAAGACAGCCCGACCTTCTATGAAACCATCTCCATATGCTTTCATTATCTGGGAGCTAAAAATAGCTATAGCAAAAATACCAATTAACAAAGCTACTGCATTTAGATAGGTAGTAGTTAAAAATACTTTTTTTGTAGCATAACTTTCATTTTTTCCAAGAGTATCGGACATTATTGAAATATTTACTCCACTCATAAGGCTGGGTAAAAAAAGTAAAGCATTTCGCCATTGATTTGCCGCATTAAATATTCCCATTTCTGCATATCCATTAGGCTGATTTACAAGCATTGCGTTACATATCCAAATAACGGGTCCACTCATGATACTTGATAGAAAAGCTGGAACAGTGAATTTCCATAATATAGGCAACTCATAATGATAGCCACTGAAATTTATGACAACACCTTTTTTTTTACATTCATTCTTCAAAAACGCATGATTTATGAGAAAATTGACGAATAGAGAGATAACAAGTCCAGTTATTACGCCTATCAATCCCCAATGCCAGACACCAATTATCGTTAATGGAACGGAAATTATCCCCCCAAGAAAATTTGTCCAGGCAATGGTCTTAAAAGCTCCAAATCCAGCTATTGCCCCAGTCTGGACACCATTCAAAGCACCGAAGAAAAGAAGACCAGCACTAATGCGTAAAAGGCTTGTTAAATGAGGAGCGGCAATCATATGGATTGCAAGGTAGGGCGCAATAATTATTAAAATAATAGCAGTTATGCCGCTAGTTGCAAAAGATACAATATAAGACAGTCCAATAATTCTTCCCGTTTTCTGTGGGTCTTTTTCCATGAATTCTGCTACATATTTTATTGCGGTCATTCCAAGCCCAAGTCCAGCGAAAGCACCAAACATCCCAAAAGTGCTTTGAATCATTCCAAGTTCACCAAATCCAATCTTTCCAAGAAAACGGGCAATGATAATTGAGGAAAAAAGAGTAAGTACACGAGCAATTACAGCTCCAGCAAGGCACCAGAAGGCACCTTTGGCAAAGCGAGTACGTAGAGAACCGGTAGGAAGATAGAATTGGTGAAGTTTTTTTAAAGTATTAATCATCTTAATCTTTTTTTACTATCTTAATCAGATCGTTGCGGTTTGTCATTGAACTTGTGGTTATATGTTGCTGGTTTGTACCCTTTTTTCTATTCTTTGTGCTTGTAACTCTATTATCCCCATCAATGCAGCCCATGCGAAATTGAACCTATATCCTACGAGAATTGCTGATAATACCCCAGTGAATAATAATCCAATAATTCCAGTTAAAATTCCTAAAGAACTCCATTTCTCAAAACCATATTTAGAGTTTTTGAAAACAAACCAGCATCTTTTTACAAATACAACATATAACCCCAAGAATGCGAGTAATCCAATTATTCCCATTTTCCATAGAACATTAAGGTAAGATACATCAAGCCATGCTACAACAGTTCTTGATTTAGGAATTCGAGTAACAAAGGGGGTGTTTTTACCGGATGAAGAATAAATCACGGCAGCACCTGCGGTTATAAGTTTGTAAAATACAGTGTCGCCTAAACCTGTTCCGATAATTGGGTTTTTTTTAATTCTTGGAAAGACATAAGAAGCAAGTTCCAGTCTGCCTAAAAAAGAAGGATCTATTGCTAAATGTTTTAGAGTAGCAGATCTTTCTTTTACCATATGAGGGAGAGAAATTTTGCCGGTTAACATATCCTTTACAGGCAATACCGTAAAACATAATATAACGCCAATAACCGTACACCCATATAAGAATTTTTTAGTGGAAAGTCCTTCCCGCAATAAATGTAAAAAATACAGAAGTAATACAGACCCCGGGATAATAACCCATAACATTCTTGTTAATGTTATGATTACTGCGAATCCCATAGGAATTAACAGTAGGGATAGAAATAACTTTGTAAGCTTATTTTTTTCATAAAGTAGCCAACTAACGATAAGTGGAATCCCTATATTTAGAAAATGTTGCTGGTCTGAAACGCAGCGTTGTTTTCCACCAGAACCAATATACATCCAGACATACTCGAGTGTTATTATAAAGGTTATTCCAATAATTGCATAAATAAATCTTTTAATCCACTTCTCTGATAAATCGCTTCTTATTACGAAGAAGAATAATGAATAAAATAAATACATAAACAAATCATTCCCTACAGAAATAAAAGATTGTCCGCGATATAGTCCTACAAATGCACTAGATACACAGATAGTAAGAAATACGGTAAGCCATAAACCAATTTTCCCAATTTTTGCGGTAGATTTATAACCTAATAAATTGTTTAGTGTAAATATTCCTATTACAAATAGGAATGGTATCTCTTCTATTCTAAATAACATTTTACGTGATGTTTGTAGCAAAATGCTGGAAATAATGATTGTCAAAAACATAGCTTTCGGTAATTGCTCATTTCCTCCGAATATATAAATTAGATAAGCGAATAATAGAATGAAAGCAAAGCCATATAGAGGAGATGAAAACATACAAAGTTGTAAAAGAAATAATTCTATAATTAAAAAAATTATCCAGGATATAATTAGGTAGTTATTAGTTGAAAAATTATATTTAATTGTTTTTTGCATGGAGGTTTACCTGCCTACTGGCAGGCAGGTAAAACTTCTTGAGGAACACATTCTCTTTTAAGAAGAGATCGTTCTCTATATATAGTCCAACTTATGTACTTTTGCCGTTTCACTAACAACCAAGTTTTATTATATTATCCCCTTTCAAACCTTTTGTAGCATTTCTTGTATCTACTATAAGTTTTGCATTGTTTACAAGACACTTATAGTCATAGTTACTATGATCGGTAACTATAAGGATACAATCTACTTTTTTTATTAACTGGATAGTGAGTGGAACAGAAGCATATTTGATATTGTTTACAGTAATATTCTTTATATAAGGGTCATTGTATAGCAACTTATTTACTTTTTGGGATAGTATTTCAATTACTTTCATTGCCGGTGAATCTCTTGTGTCATCAATATCTTTTTTAAATGCAACACCAAGAACAAGAACTGTTGCCTTCGAAGGGCACATTTTCTTTTCGCTTATAGATTCTATTGCCTTATTTACAACGAAATAAGGCATATCTTCGTTTATTTTGGCGGACAATTCTATAAATGATGTATGAAAATCATATTCTTTTGCTTTCCATGAAAGATAATACGGATCAATGGGAATACAATGTCCGCCTACTCCGGGACCGGGGTAAAAAGGCATAAACCCATAAGGTTTTGTAGATGCCGCATCTATTACTTCCCATATATCTATTTTCATTCGTTCACACAGTTGAGCAAGTTCATTTACAAGAGCGATATTTACATTTCTAAAAGTGTTTTCTAATAGTTTTGTCATTTCTGCAACGCGTGCGGAAGAAACGGCTACAACCTTACTCAATATGCTTTTATAAAATAGGTATGCAAGTTTTGTGCATTCGGGAGTAATTCCACCTACAACTGTGGGAGTATTTCCAACTGTAAATTGTGTATTGCCCGGGTCTATTCTTTCGGGAGAAAAAGCTAAGAAGAAATCTTTTCCAAGTTTAAGTCCGGATTTTTCAAGTATAGGTAAAACTACTTTTTCTGTAGTTTCAGGGAAAGTCGTACTTTTAAGTATTACTAATTGTCCTTTTCTTAAACGAGGCATAATTTCATTTGAAGTTGCAAGAATATAAGAAATATCAGGATCTTTGTTTAAATTAACGGGAGTTGGAACGCAGGTTTGTATTATATCACATTCAGTTAATCTATTATAATCAAGGGTAGCGCTTAATTTTTTTGATTTTACGACTTTTTGAAGTTCCGATTCAGGAGCATCTTTTATATAACTCTTACCTTGATTTACGAGATTTACTCGTTTTGATTGAATATCAAAGCCTAAGGTCTTAAATCCTTTTTGTGATGAAGATAAAGCAAGGGGTAATCCTACATAACCAAGCCCAATAATCCCTATTTTTGCTTCTTTAGAACGTATTTTTTTTTCTAAATCCATTTTAACTCCTTCTTTTTTGAATGTTTTTATTAAATACTTTTTTCCATTCGGTTTGTTCTGTTGCCGAAAGATTATTTATCCAATTTAAACAAAATGCAAAGAAAATAGCAGTGAAAAGGCTTAACATGAAAGCAATAATTATTATAACCGAGCGTTTTGGGTAACTCTTCCTTTCCGGTATTGTGGGGCGTTCAAGAATATTAATTGTCGGACTGTCCTTTATTTCTTGAGATTTTGCTAGTTCATATTGTTCTGTGAGTAAACCTAATACTTTTTCCTGTATTTTAATGTCTCTTGTTAATCTTAATAATTCTAATGATACTGTCGGTAAATTGTTAAGTGGAATAGAAAATCCTATACCAAAATGTGAATCATCTTTTTCGTATTCCATTTTATGTAATTTAACATTTAATTCTTTTAATTCCGAATTTATTCTAACAACTTCAGGATTTTCTTCTGTAGCATAATCACGAAGCATAGCTAGCGTTATTTCATCTGAAATAATCTTTGCTTTGATATCGGCAATTGCGATAAGTAGTGGTTGAAGTTCATCCTGCAGAGAGATTGTCTTATTTATTCCCTGAAATTCACACAAAGAATCCTCTGTTAATTTTAATTTATTTTTAACTTCTTCCAATCTTTTTTCAATAAAAATGCGGTTTCTTTTTCCAATACTCATTAATAAGTTTTTATTGATTAGATCAAGATTTTTTATATATGAATCAGTCATTAATTTTGCTAATTCCGGAGTATTTCCTGTAACAGATAATAGAATTATTCCTTCCGGAGTTACACTTACTATGGTAGATTTGCTAAGGATAGAGTATGTTCCTTTCATTGTTCTTGTTTTATAAACTTTCATTAATTGGCCATCTTTAATTACCCCATCCATTACAGGCTTAGATTTTAATATGGCGGCAAATAAATCTGAAGGTGTGTTTCCTGTTAAGCCGGATATACTACCAAGTCCTAACATACTTGTTCCAATATTTCCTAACATTTCTGTCCCGGATAATGGGGGTAACAAAGATGCTGAAGAAGTATATTTTTCCGGCATGATAAAAGATATAATTAATGCAAAAGCAGTAACAATAAATGTATTCCAAAAGATAAACTTACTATACTCTACCAGCACTCTTATATAATCTAACAGACCTATCTTTTTATCCATTTTATTACTGTTATTGTTTAAAGGATAGCCATACTAATACGGTTGTGTAAGCTATTGTAGTAAATGCAGATACTATACTAACGTAATCTTGCCACCATTTTAATGTTAAAAGACTGACTACAATAATATCATTTCTTTCTATTTTTGTATTGTTATTAAGAGGGATTTTAATATTGTTTTTAACTATATAACTTTTTTTGATATCTGCTCTTTCATTAAATCCACCTGCCAGTCCGATATATTCCATAGCGGGTTTATCGGGAAAAAATGGGTATGCTCCTGGAATTGCTACTGCGCCGTTTACATATACAACATCGTGAAAATTTACTATTGTCAGTGTTACATTAATGTTTTTAAAATATTTCTTAAATTCTTCCTGAGTTTGGGTCATTGCTTCTTGTAGTGTTAAATTAAACACCTTCAGAGTTCCTAATACCGTCCCTCCTGCAGGAACAATTGGCGTTTCTGTTTTTTCAGGAGTCTGAACCGGTCTTCCTCCGGATTGGATGAAGATAGTTCCTTGAGGAGAAATAATTTGTGTGTAAGTGAAGTTTATATGACCGGATATAGTTACTGCTATTTCATCACCTATTTGTAATTTATAATCGCTAGGAATGGGTGGTAATACTAATAAAGCAAATAATATTCCTATCATTTTACTCCTTTAACTTTCGAATTTTGTTTATTTTTTCGTAATTGTCCATACCATAGCGTTTCAAATTCTTTATATTCAGGTTTAGTTCTAATTTTTTGCCACCAGTCTTTATTTTTGACATACCAATTTATTGTTTGCTCCAACCCTTTATCAAATGGCATTTTGGGTTCCCAATTTAGTAAAGACTTTGCTTTTTTACGATTTGCAAAAAGTCTTGTTACATGTCCTGGTCTATCACCAATGAATTCTAAAAGCTTGTCAGGTTTTTTTAGAGTATTGAGAATGATTTTCGCAATATCAATTACGTTTACTTCCATTTGGGAACCGACATTTATCACTTCGCCATCTATATTTTTCTTTTCCAAGGAATTCCATATTCCTCTTACAGTATCTGTAACATAAGTCCAATCGCGAGTGTTTTTGCCGTCCCCATATATTAAAAGATTCTTATTTTCAAGAGCGTTTGTTATGAAAAATGGAATTAACTTTTCAGGATATTGATTTGGTCCATAAACATTGAAAGGTCTTATTATTGTAACCGGCAATTTGTAAGTTGCCCAATAAGAATATGCAAGTCTATCTGAACCTGCTTTAGCTCCTGCATAAGGCGATTGTGGAGCAATTGGATGGCTTTCATCCATAGGAACTTTTTGTGCACTGCCATATACCTCTGAAGTTGATATATGTATAAATTTTTCCACAGGATGTTTTTTTATTGCCTCAAGCAATACTTGAGTGCCTTTAAAATCTGTATCCATAAATGGGTCAGATAATGTAATTGAACGGTCTATATGAGTCCATGCTGCAAAGTGTACTACTTTATCTTGTTTTTTGATGAGGTTAAATACAAGTTTTTCATCAAGTATATTCCCATGACAGAACGAAAAATTTTTGTTTCTTAATATTTCCGGTGTAAAATTATCTATATTGCCACAATAAGTAAGGGCATCAAGAACGGTAATTTTTACATCGGGATGTTTTTCTGAAACGAATTTTACAAAATTGCTTCCTATGAAGCCGGCGCCACCTGTTATTAAAAGTTTCATTTTATTTATCCATCCTTACGGTTCCAATCATAAGGTATTTCTTTGCTATGAGGAGGAACCCTAAACTCATCAGGATTGTCGTAATTATAAGGCTCAGTTGGTATATTTATTACAATTGCTTCTGTTTCTGAAATACACTTAAATCCGTGATATACATAAGGAGGTATGTGTAACAAGATAGGATTATATTCACCTATGAAGAACTCGTTTATTTCGCCAAATGTTTTAGATTCTTTTCGTCCATCATATAATACAAACTTCATCATTCCCTTTATACAAGTCATATTGTCGTATTGTATTTTGTGAAAATGCCATCCTTTTACAACGCCCGGGTATGCTGTAGTCATATATGTTTGCCCAAATTTCTGAAAGAAATTATCATCGGCTCTTAGTATCTCACTAAGACGTCCCCTTTCATCAGGGATGACTTTTAGCTTTTTTGTTTTAACGCCTTCTATCATAAAAAAAATAGAGGTTCCGTTTTTATCTAAACGAACCTCTTGTAGTTAACATTTTAACTGATATTTTTTACTCACAAACCTTAAAAAACCATCTTGCCCTATACAGTTCAGAGCCAATACCTCCTTTTATACGCGTAACATTTATCAAAGAATAATTTATAAATGTAATTTTTTTTTATTATTTTGTCAACAAAAATTATAAGATATTAAACAAAACGGTTAACCATAGAAAAAATGTTATGAATGATATATTACGATATCAAAATGTGTTAATTAATAATATTTCTTTCTTGTCTATTTTGTAAAGAACTTAGAAAGTACAATAGTCTTTGTTTTAAAATCTATTATATTTACGCCTAACATTCCCTTTTCAAAATTAAGCATTGCGAAACTTGGAGCAGCGCCTCTTTTATCTTCAGGTTTTAAATGTCCGGGGTTAACATAAATTATACCTTTTACTCTTCCAATGTATGGAATATGAGTGTGTCCGTATAAAACAACATTTACATCTCCTGATTTTGTTGCTTCTTTAGGATTAATATCTCCTGACAAATCTTCTTTATTAGACTCCTTTGTATGAGTAATAAGGACGTTCCAATCACTAAATTCTAATATGAGACGGTTGGGAATATCAGGATTTTTGTAATGTTCTGTGTTTATTCCTGGAACCCTTATTATATCAGGCCATTTAACTACATCTTCCCATTCATCTCCCAGATGAATGATTTTTTCTACCTTTGTGGTTTGAAACCATTTAACTACTTCTTCTACCCACTCAATATTATTATGTGAATCGCTCATTAATCCTATTTTCATTGTGCCCCCCCTTTAGTTAAAAAATTATCAGCAAAATATTAAAAACAGAATGTATTATATTTATGATTATTTATTTTTGTCAACTTTTCATTTTTAATTTGCGGAATGGATATAGATATTGAATCTATGTTTATAGCAATTATGTATGGAAAGTGGAAAGTCAAATATGGAGTTGTTAAAATAAAACATTTAAAATCAGAGTATAGATTGTGTTTATTGAAAAATGTCTTGACTTTTAAAGTTTGTTAGGTTAAAGAAACTCACAGATATTATTTAAATTTGGGAAACAGGGATTTTTAGAATTGTCTGTTTTTATAAAAAATAGCAGAGTAATAAAAGAGTAAGGAATTATGAGTAAAATATTAATAATAGATAAAGACGAAAGTTTATGTAGTGAGTTTAGTAATTTTTTAACTCAAAAAGGCTATGAGGTGTCACTAGCGCATGACGGTAAAATTGGTTTTTCCCTGTTTAAGACATTTGTTCCTGATGTAGTGCTTTTAGCAATAGATTTACCCGGTATAGAGGGATTGCATCTTCTTGATTGGATGATAGCTGTCAATAATAACGCAAAAGTTATTATAATATCTGCGTTTGGAACATATACGAACGTTAAGCTTGCTTTTAAGAAGGGGGCGATAGATTTCTTTGTAAAGCCTCTTGATATGAAAAACATAGAATCAAAAATAAAAAATATTCTTTTAGGGTAGGCATAAATTGTGGCAACTTGGTAAATTTACTTGTATGTGTACAAAAAGAAAAAAGGAAAGATAGTTTTTTGTTTTTATAAAAGTTTGTTTTTTTATACTTCTTCATTTTAATCTTGACAAAAGAGTTATAAATGATATTTTGCAAAGAATGAAAGTAATAAAATCTGCCGTAAAAGCTGCAAGGCAAAGTCGTAAAAGGGAAAAGAGGAATAATGCAGTAAAGGCAAGCATTCGGGACGAGATAAGAAAACTTAGAAAAGTTCCAGATGCAAAAGCGCTGGAAAAGGTCTATTCTGCTATTGATAAAGCTGTAAAACATGGTGTTTTGCATAGAAATACAGCGGCAAGAAAAAAATCCAGATTTGCCAGATTAATCCCTAAGGCAAAGCCTTCTGCTAAAAAGAAATAAGTCCTCAATACAGTAGGCTTCCGGATAAATGGTAATATCGAAATTTCTAACTGCAAGCAAGGTGCTTGTTCTACATTAGAAAAATTGAAAAATCAAGCTTATAAAGTTTCGATAAACAGAAGAATCACAAAAGAAGTTAAGATAGGCGAAACTTTAATTGGTGGTCCAAACCCCATTTTAGTTCAATCGATGACAAAATCAAGCTCTATATCTGCTATTATAAAAGAAATAAACATTCTTGAATCAATAAAATGTGAAATAATAAGAATAGCCGTGCCGGATTTTAAGACTGCGAGAGCGATTAAAAAAATAAAAAAAGAAACTTCCATTCCTGTTGTAGCAGATATACATTTTAATTACAGGCTTGCAATTGAATCAATAGAAAATGGTGCGGATAAGATTCGCATAAATCCCGGAAATATTGGAGGAAAAGAGAAAGTAAAAGCGGTTATTAATTGCGCAAATGAACATAACATTCCAATAAGGGTAGGTATCAATTCCGGTTCACTCGAGAAACATTTGCTGACAAAATATGGGAGCCCTGTTGCAGATGCTCTTGTCGAGAGTGCAGAAATCTGGGTTAAAACAATTGAAGATATGGGGTTTGATAAAATAGTGCTTTCAATAAAATCCTCGGATACATTGGAAACAATTATGGCTTATCGTAAAATATCAAGCAAAATAGATTATCCACTTCACTTAGGTATTACCGCTGCTTCAGGAGGAGATATAGGTATTGTTCGTTCTTCGGTCGGAATTGGCACACTTTTAGCAGAAGGGATTGGAGACACAATAAGAGTGTCTTTAACGGGGACATCCGTTGAGGAAGTAAAAATAGGATATGAGATATTAAAAACGCTTAGTCTAAGAGAAAATAATATTCAGATTGTTGCATGTCCAACATGTGGAAGGTGTCAAATAGACGTATTGAAGTTAGTAAATAAGATAGAAAAGGAATTAAATAAGATAGGTTATAAACCTAAATCAGCTACAAAAATTGCAGTGATGGGATGTGTTGTAAATGGCCCAGGTGAGGCGAAAGATGCGGATTTTGGTATAACAGGGGGAAAAGGAGAGGGGATTATATTTAAAAAAGGTAAAATAATAAAAAAAGTCTTAGAAAAAAATATAGTTTCTGTACTTATGGAGGAAATATGCAAAGAATAATGTGCAAATCAAAAATATCCGGTTTAAAAATCACTCATAAGGGACTACAATACCAAGGTTCCATTGAATTGCCACCTGAAGTTCTTGAAGCTGCGGATATATATCCGGGGGAAATTATACTTGTAATAAATGAATATAACGGGGCAAGGTTTGAAACTTATGCAATAAAGGGAAAACCGGGACGTTGTGGATTGTTGGGCGGAGCAGCAAGACTTGGAGAGGTGGGGGACAGGTTGCTTGTTATATCATCGGCAATTATGGATTCAAAGGATGCAAGGTCAAACTCTATAAAAATCGTATTTGTGAACGAAGACAACAAAATCGTAAGCACTAAAAAGCATTAACACAATTTGCTCGTAAACATAAAGTTTCGATAATTTCTATTCTTTCTTTAAATGAAAAAAAATACACCCGAAAAAGAAGAAATTCTAAATAAAATAAAAGAAATTTATAAGGACAAGGGGAAATGTATACAAAATAGATTAAACGAGTTTAAAGAAATCTATAACAAGGGAAATAATAAAAAAATATTTACGGAACTTGCATTTTGTTTATTAACTCCGCAGTCAAAAGCTAAAAGCTGCTGGAAGGGGATAGAAAATCTTCTACAAAAAAAACATTTATTTGAGGGGAATGAAGAACAAGTTCTTGGCGAACTAAATAATGTGAGGTTTAAGTTTAAAAAAGCAAAATATATTATCAGGGCAAGAGAACAACTATCCGATGAAATAAAGTCAAAAATAGATGAATTCAAGGATTCATATGATACGCGTGAATGGTTAGTTCAAAATGTGAAAGGGATGGGGTACAAGGAAGCGAGTCACTTTTTGAGAAACATAGGATTGGGAGAAAAACTGGCAATCCTTGACAGGCATATATTAAAAAATTTGAAGTTATTGGGAGTAATAAAAGAAATACCCGTTTCTCTATCTAAAAAGGAATACCTTACGATAGAAAAAAAGTTGACAGAGTTTGCAAAAAAGGTAAACATAAGGATGGATTATTTGGATTTAATCTTGTGGTGTAAAGAAACGGGAGAAGTTTTCAAGTAGAGAGGTGGAAGAGTTTGGATTTTGGAGTTCGGATTGCGGAATTTAATAGGACAAGATTAGGGTTTACAGGATAAAAAGAAATGCTGAATTGCGGAAAGAAAAGGTAGTATATCAAGGAGTCAGATTAAAAAAGGGAGAAGAAAATGGATTTAAATGCTTTGTATAATATAGGTTATGGAATGTATATCGTTAGTTCTAAAAGCGGGGAAAAGTTTAATGGACAGATTGCAAATACCGTATTTCAGATTACTGCAGAACCGCCTACAATAGCTATTAGCATAAATAAACAAAACCTTACTCATAAGTTTATTGAAGAAAGCAAAATTTTTACTATTTCAATATTGTCAAAAGAGACTCCGATTAAGTTCGTAGGGGATTTTGGATTTAAGTCAGGTAAAGAAACAGATAAGTTTAAAAATGTAGAACATAAAATTAGTTCAAACGGAATGCCTATAGTGACGGAAAATACAATAGGTTATGTGGAAGCGAAAGTAGTAAACAGTCTTGATATGGGAACGCATACTATATTTGTCGGCATAATCGTAGATGCGGAGACAATAAAGAAAGAAGAACCTATGACGTATGCATATTACCATACGGTGAAACGAGGGACATCACCCAAAACAGCGCCTACCTATCAGCCTGTCGGCAAGGCAGGTATTAAACCTGAGATAGTTTCACAGACAAAAGAAATGGTTCAACTACGTTCACCACAAGTGGAGAAATATAAATGTAAAATTTGTGGGTATATATACGACCCGCAAAAAGGAGATGCCGAGTCAAATATTAAACCCGGGACTTCTTTTGATGAATTGCCAAAAGATTGGTTATGCCCGATATGTGGAGCAGACAAATCAGAGTTTGTAAAAGAGGAGGAAAAATGAATAAGGGATTAAAAGGAACGAAAACGGAGAAGAATTTGTTGAAAGCGTTTGCAGGGGAATCACAGGCAAGGAATCGTTATACGTATTTTTCATCAAAGGCAAAGAAAGAAGGATTTGAACAGATATCAGCTATTTTTACGGATACTGCGGACAACGAAAAGGAACATGCAAAAAGATTGTTTAAGTTTTTAGAAGGTGGGGATTTAGAGATTAGTGCGGCATTTCCTGCAGGAAAAATTGGAGAGACTACAGAGAACTTAAAAGCATCTGCCGAAGGTGAGAATCATGAATATACGACTATGTATCCTGAATTTGCGCAGATAGCAAAAGAAGAAGGGTTTAATGAAATCGCACAGGCATTTAGAGCAATAGGAGAGGCAGAAAAAGGACACGAAAAAAGATACCTAGATTTACTTGATAACATTAAGAAAAATAGAGTTTTTAAAAGGGAACAGACTGTTAAATGGAGATGCAGGAATTGCGGATATATTCATGAATGTGATGAAGCTCCTGAGAAATGTCCGGCATGTACACATCCAAAAGCATATTTTGAATTATTGAATGAGAATTATTAAAATAATAGTATGAAAAACACTATCAGCATTAATGCGGAACGTTCTATAGGAGTTATTATTCTTGCGGCAGGAGAAGGCAAGAGGATGCATTCGGATTTACCGAAAGTTTTACATCCTATATGTGGAAAGCCACTTTTATGGTATGTAAAAGAGACTGCAAAGAATATAAAATCTGCAAAAGTTGTCGCAGTGGTGAGTAAAAACAGAGAGAAGATAGAAAGTTGTATAGAAGATAAAACAATAGAGTTTGTCATACAATTTCCGCCTCGCGGAACAGGGGATGCAGTGCTTAAGGCAGAAGAAGCGCTTAAGGATTTTGATGGGTTGGTAATCGTACTTTGCGGCGACGTACCTTTGATAAAAGAAGAAACATTGAGAAAACTTATTGATTATCACTTATCTAAAAAGGCATCTGCTACGATACTTACTACAATTTTGCCTGATGCGGGAGCTTATGGAAGGATAGTTCGGAAAGGGGAAAGGGTAGTAAAAATAGTGGAGTCTGTGGATGCTAACGAAAAAGAGAAGAAAATAAACGAGATAAATAGCGGGATATATGTTTTTGATAAAGAAGAGTTATTTTCTGCGTTACATAAAATTAACCCGTCAAATGCCCAGAAAGAATATTATCTTACGGACACCATAGAAATTATACAAAAGAAAGGATTAGCAGTGTATGGTTTTGCCGCAAGTGACTGGCAGGAAGTGATGGGAATAAATAATAGAAAAGAACTTACGGAAAGGGAATTAATTCTTCAAAAGAGAATAATCGAAAAAATGCAGTTAAAAGGGGTAACGATTAAAAATCCATCTAATACTCGAATAGATTGGGATGTAGAGATAGGGGAGAACACAATAATTGAAACGGGAGTTGAGTTACTTGGACAAACTTTTATAGGCAAAAATTGTATACTCGGTCGTAATGCAAAAATTATAGATTCAAAAATTTCGGATGGCAGTGAAATAGGGGAAGACTCAAACATAGAAGATGCGGAACTTTTATAAAGTAGGAATATTTTTTTTAGTTTTATTAGGAATATTTTCTATATTTTATATTGTTTCTACTATAGAGAATTTTGTAAAATCCAACCGAATGGCAACAAGAGAAGAAGCAAGTAAAATCAGGGTAGAAGTATTGAACGGTAGTTCCAAAAGTGGTCTTGCGGAAAGAGTAGCGGAAAAGTTACGAGATAAAGGTTTTGATGTTTTAGAATTTGGAACGGCGAAAGATAAAGTCCCTGCAACGGTTATACTTGACAGGTCGGATGTAAATTTAGGAAATGCAAAGTTTGTAAGCAGGATTTTCAAGCAGGGAAAAATAACCTTTGAACCGCATCCATTTCAATTAGTGGACGTAACGGTTGTATTGGGAGAAGATTTCAAGGAGCAAAAAGAAAAAAACAAGTGAAACCAAAAACAATTGCTGCAAGGATAGCGGATGTTGCAAAAGATAAAAAAGCGGATGATGTTGTAATTATGAATATACAGAAAGTATCGGATATTGCGTATTATTTTGTAATTTGCACTGCGAATTCGGTTCCTCATGCAAAGGCTTTAGCGGAAGAAATAGAAAAGAAAGCAGGAAGCCCCGGGCATATAGAAGGATATTCTTATGCTAACTGGATTTTGCTGGATTATATAAATGTTGTGGTTCATATTTTTTTGAAGCCGGTAAGAGAGTATTATAAACTGGAAAATATATTTGGGGATGTGCCGATAGAAAAAGTAGAGTAAAATCTCAAGAAATTGAATTTATTGGATAAAATTATAAAATAGCATTTAATATTGACAACAGTATTGATTTATGTCATATATATAGTTCTTGCATGATAAATAATTTTTGGAGGGAAAATGAAAAATTTTAGTTTGTGTAAAATAATAGTTTCATTATCATTCTTTATTTGTTCTTCAAACGTTTACTCTAAATATTTACCCTGGCCGATGCTTATGAGCGATGCTCAAAGGACAGGAGAATTTCATCCTACAATCGGAGAACGAGGGACTATGGATACGGTAAGTATTAAATGGACAAGAGCCGTGTCTACGCTTGCATCTGCAACAATAGGTAACATAGATACTGATAATGGAGTAGAGGTAGTTGTGGGTGGAACGGATAGTAGATTATATGCACTTAGGGGAGCGGATGGGACTATAAAATGGAATCGTACGCTAAATGCATCTCTGTATAGCTCTACGCCAACATTAGGCGATATAGATGGGGATAGCGCAATAGAGATTGTAGTGGGAACATTAAGTGGGACAGTTTATGCGGTTAGCGGTAATTTAGGGACAATCAAATGGTCAAATACGGTAGCAAGCGAATTAGCTGCTTCTCCGGTTATCGGAGACGTTGATGGGAACGCAAGTACCGTGGAAATTGTAATATGTTCAAAAACTTCTACTTTCTGTCTTAACGGTGCAACTGGAAGTACGATATGGACAGCGACAACAGGGACTGCAGGTTGCAGTAACGAATATTGTTCACCGGCCATTGGTGATATAGATAACACCCCTGCAACTACGGAAGTTATTGTATCCTCAAATAATATGAATGTTTATGCATTAAATGGAGCTAATGGAAGTATAAAATGGACGTGCAGAACGGATAGCGGTGGTGCAATGGGTGGGACGCCTCCGTATGTACTTTTTATTCCAAGTATAAGAGATATTGACGGAGATGGGATAACAGAAGTTATGTCATATAAATATTTTGGCGTGTTTGTTATTAACGGATTAACCGGAGTAATTAAGTGGGGGTATGTTAATCCGGGGTGTCCCTCAAGTTTGGGAGCAAATGCGGGAGTAGCAACGGGAGATATAGATAATGACGGAAGATATGAAGTTTTGTTTCATTATCATGGAATAAATGCATTAGATGAAAATACCGGAGCTTCATTATGGTCGTATGCGTTTCCATCAGACCAAACCGTTCATTCCAATCCTATTTTAGTAGATTTAGATGGGGATGCCAGTCTTGAAGTTGTTGGCGCAAATCATAAGGGATATGTAGCTTGTTTAGAAGGAGATGGTTCATTGAAATGGGATTTAGTGGCATCAAGTAATGACATTCATCCCACACATGCCGTAGGTGATATAGATGGGGATGGTTGTTTGGAAATAGTAGGGTGTGTTAATAATGGTCCGGTATATGCAATTGAGTCGAACTGTCCGACACCTGTAGAGGAATCTCAATTAAGCGCTAAAGGAAATAAATTAACAGTTTTACAGAATAAAAATAATATATCAGTTTTATTGAGCACAGATAAGACTTGCGATGTGTCTATTTCTATTTTTGACATTAGTGGTAAAAAAGTAAGCAGTATGGATATGGGAAGGTTATTGAAAGCAGGGAGTTATTCGGCAAACCTTAATACAAATAAATTTAATAGTGGTATATATTTTGTTAGGGCAAACCTGGGTGAAAAATCATTAAGTCAAAAGATAGTAATTATAAAGTAAAGACGAATTCTAATCAATAGTAATTGGGTAATTAAGACATTAGATTATTTATAAATCAAGTCATCCCTGCCAGCAGGCCGGAAGCTTGAATTACAATCTTTCTGCTTTTAGTTTAAGTTTGTCTTTTTCCATAAGTTCTAATTGGAGAATTCCTTTCTCTGGATTAAAGACGCAATGAGTTGTATATTTGGGGGATGCGCGTTTTCCGAATAAAACACTGATTGTACTTTCTATGTGTATATCTCCATTTGCTTCGTGAGTAGTCGTATACTTGCCGATAAGTTCAGGCGGTGGAATTATAAAACTGAAAAAGTTTATAAATGATTTTTGGAAACGAGAAAATAGTAAGTTTATAGGAAGTTTTTTGCTCCAGTTAATTGCTTTTTCTTCAACGTACGGGAATCTTGAAAAAGCTAAGTTTAATATATAAAGCGCCGTATTGCGTGTCCCTCTGAAATTCAATAGGTTAAAAACGCCATTATAGATTGTGAAATTCGAGATGTTTTCTTTGTTTGAGGTGATAGAAAAATTTCCCCATAAATCTACTTTTATAGCCCATTTTTCATCAAAAGTTTTCCCATCTTTTCCCGAATAATCCGTCACTTTAAACATATAAGTATTATTTAAATTAAATTTTAGCATATCCTGTAATTTCAATTGTGGTTTCAGAGATACCACAGTGTTATCTTTCCCGGGTATTCCCGAGTGCATAAAATCGGAAGTATTTTTAATTATGAAATTAACGATATTTGCTTTAATCGTAGGAGAGCCCGGTTCAGAAGTAGTTTGTAGTTGCAGGTGCAAATGAGGGATAGCTGAACGTCCCGAATTTCCGCAGTGCGCTATTATTTCGCCTGTTTTTACGTATTGTCCGATTACTACTTTAGCACTTCCTTTTTTTAAGTGACACAGCAATACAAATATGTTTGGGGCATATTGAAGGACAATTAAGTTCCCCCAGTTGTCTTTAGTGTTTATGTGATTTATCGGGTTATCCTCTATAGTGTTTATTATTTTAACTACAGTGCCGTTTATGGGTGCAATAACAGGTTTATCAAAACAATAGAAGTCTTTTTGTTCCCCGCCTGAATTTTTGAATTTTGATTTATTTTCGTCCAGCACTTCAAAATCCCAGGCATAAGCCCACTGCAATTTGTGAGTCGGTTCATCGTTGTATCCCTGTGTAACCGTCCATTCTCCATTAAAGGGGAGATAAACCGGGTATAATCCTTCTTCAGATATTTTCGTGATTTTTGAATAATAATACTCAAGGCTTTCTTCAGGGGTATTGGAGAAAAAATCAATAAGATAAGGGTGTAAATTTTTAGTTCGCAGTCTGAATGCATAGATTATGGTAAGGACGATAAAATTGAAAGGAATAGCTAAAACCGGGATGCTAAAAACATCAAATGCATTCTCAAGGGAAAGTCCTATAAATGCGCCTGCGCAGCTTGTAATAGTGGCGATTAGAAAGGATGAAACAGAAGGGACAAAAAATACTCCGCCTATGGCTATTGCGGTCAAAATGAAATTGAATCCTGCCAGTATAATTGATAATTCGTTGAAAGAAGTATTAAGCAGAAATAAGTAACCAAATGCAAATCCTATTAAAGAAAGGAGAAAAGAGATTCTTGAGTGTAACAGAATTGCCAGTGCAACAAGTATTCCCCCTATAATATTCGGCTGGAAAAAGATGCCGCCTATACTTTTGAGATATATGGAAAACCAGTTTTGTAAAGCCGGGTTCCAGTCAATTAGAACACGATGTGTGTGATGTAATAGTGACCCTTGAATTTCATTGTAAAACAGGCAGGTTAAAACAGCCATAATGACAAAAGGAACACTTAAAGAAGGTAAAGCCAATTGTGAACGAAAGAACTGAGATAGAGATATGGATAACATAGTTGTGATAATTGAACTTAAGATAATAAAAAACAATAAAAACAGCCAACTTTCACTTGCTATGCCCGGGTAGAAATAGCCTATTCCTAAAGATACGAGCAAACTGTTGAAGCTATTGAACCCTGAATTATCATTCGGGGTAGTAAAATTCAATAATCTTGTGATAAGAATGGCTGTAATTGTACCTATTGCTCCGCAAAGGCCTACAATAGGAGTATTCAAAGTCGCCAGCAATAATATGAGTCCAATCCAGCGGTTATTTGAGAACAGGATAATAGAATAAGAATGCAGGAAAGAATTAGTAATAGGTAGTAATAAATGAAGTTTTAAACTATTATCATTTTTATCCATAGCTAATGTGATGTGATTTATTATAAATTCGGATACTATGACAGATTCAGGTGTTTAGGCAATTTTTCTTTATGGAGTATGTCTTTCAAGGTTTCTTTTTCGCGTATTATTTCAACATCGCCGTTTACGGTAATAAGTACAACATTCGGACGATAAGTGATAAACTGCATCCACTGGGTCACATTGTATGCGCCTACAGGTGATATGATAACTGCATCTCCTATTTTTAAGTCAGGGAATCTTATTCCCTGTCTCATAACGTCAATATTCATACATAAGGGTCCATAGATTACCGTATTTTCTATTGTTCCCGTGATTGGTTGTGCAGGAGTAAATTTATGTTTATACCAGTTAGATGTGTAAAGTATATTAACGCCTGCATCCAGTATTAGCGCTTTTTGCCCATCAACAAGAGTTTTTTTACCTATAACGGAAGATACTAAATAACCTGCTTCGTCTATTAATGCTCTTCCTGTTTCAAGGAATAGAGTCGGCTGGTTTTTTCTGCAGAAAGGTGATTCGTTGAAAGCTTTTCCAACGGCTTCAGCATATTGTTCTATGTTGGGTGAAGCTATGTCTCCGGGTAAATATTGTTCACATAAGGTATTATTTGAAGCGATTCCGCCTCCGAGGTCTATGAATTGTACGGTAATTCCGAAATCAGTTTCAATATAACCGGCTAAATTAAGTAGTTTTGCAGCGGCTATGTAATAAGCGTTTGGTTCTAATATAAAAGTTCCTATATGTGTGTGTAACCCTATGAGTTCAAGTTTGTTTCCGGTTACGATTCTCTGAACTGCCCTGTATGCTTCTCTGTTTTCGTAATTGAAGCCAAATCTGCTCCATTGCGGGTAAATTCCGGTATCCATATTTACGCGGACTCCGACACGAGGTTTTTTGCCAAGTTCTACGGATATTTCTTCAAGTAAGAATAATTCATCCAGATGGTCAATATTTATAGTTGCCTCTTCAGAAACTGCTTTTAGTAAGTCATTTTTAGTTTTACTTGGTCCGTTGAATATAATTTTTTTCCCGGGGATTCCGAGTAATCGTGCTCTTTCGTATTCCATCCCGCTAACTACTTCTGCCCATGCGCCTTCCTGATGGAACGTTGCACAAATTGCCTGAAGATAATTTGTTTTGTATGACCATCCGAATTTGACATTAGGATAATGAAGGCTAAATGCTCTTTGTGCTTCTTTAAATTTCCATCGGATAGATTTTTCCGAGAATACAAATAAAGGAGACCCGTAGTTTTCAATTAGCGCTTTTATTGGGATTTCATCTATATTATCCTGGTAGGAAGGGACGCTGGTTGCGAATTTCCCTGGCGCGCCTGCAACTTTTCTCTCAATAGTCGGTGCGTAATAAGATTTTTTAGCCATAATTAGCCTCCTTAATTATCCATAAATTTACTTTTTCTTTTAGTTACAGGTTTTGTTCTTAAATCGTGTAGTTCTCCAATAGAGGTTAGTTCCCCCATTGTAGCAATGTCCAATATTATATCCTCACTATGCCTGACAAATATTTTGCCTACAGTATATTTTTTTAGAGGGGTAATTTTTTCTCCAAGTGCAAGTTTTACAAGTATTTCAGGAATATTTTGGCCTGCTCCTATAGCGAGACCTATCCATGCAGGAAGACGTGGATTTATTTCCAGCAAGTAATATTGTTTATCTTTATTGGATTTTAATATTTCGAGTTCCAAAGGACCACGCCATTTAAGGCTTTTCATTATATTTTTTGTAAATTTGTCCAATGTGGCATCTTTAATAACAACGGCAGCAAATCCTTTGCCTTTTTCGGTTACAACGGTTTTTTTGATAGGAATACTGCATACAATGTTTCCTTTTCCGTCTCCGATTGCGGATACGTTATATTCTTCGCCTGCAAGAAATTCCTGGATTATAATGGGTAATCCCCATTTGGCTCTCAGGGAGTTAAAATATTTTGTGATTTCTTCCGTATTATGGGCTTTATAAGCTTCGTAGAATCGCCCTTTTACCATAACGGGCAGTGTCATTTTTTCCGGAATTTTATAAGCTTGTGCGGTGTCATTTATGAGCAATACTTTAGGAGTTAATATGGCGAATTTTTCGTTTAATTTGCCGAGTTCGGTTTTATCCCGCATCATAAATTGTTCTCTTGTGGGGAGGTACATTTTTATACCATAGGATTTCAGTTTATTTTCGATGCTGATATAAGGCAATAATTCGGAGTCAAGTGTTGGGACAAGAACATCTATTTTTGTATGTACGGTCATTATGTATTCAAGCCTTGCCATTATTGCATCAGCGCCTTCCGAAGGGTAAGGCATTTCATAGACTTCATCCGCCATATCCGGTGCATAAATTCCGGATTCAAAAGAATCATAAACGAGACCTATTATTTTGCCCGTAAATCCTGCTTTCCTGAGAGACCTGATAACAGGGACTCCGGGTTGAGGGTTTTCGCCTGCATTCAAACCGGTTACTGCAATTACAAGTTCTTTTGGGATAGTCATTTTATTTTTTAAATTTTTTGACTAATTCTTTATCGGTTTCTTCATATAAACTGTATTGTTTTAATTTAACGATAAAAGAGTTATAATCTCTTTTTATCTGGTCTTCTACGACATCATAATTATCCATAATATGTTTAATTATTCCCGGTTCATCCATTCCTTTTTTTAAACAGCTCAGGATTTCCATACTAACTTCATTAACTGTGTAGCTGTGTCCGGTTTGCGGGTCAAATAAAAACCCATTTTCGCTCATAGCGAGTCTTTTGAAATTGTCATTAGTGCCCATAAACCCTCCTTACATCATATCAAAAATTAAAAATCCCCCGCTGAAGCGGGATAACAAACTCTAATGGTTAATCACCAAAGAGCTTGTAAAAATATTAAATATTTTTGTGCGATTTTTTTATCATTTGGATTTAGTTTCTGTATTTTTAATAGTATTAAAATATCCTGTCTGGTAGAAAGTAGCATCTTCGAGATGGTACCCTCTTTGTTGACACCAGTAGCAATCTTGTATTGTGCAGTCTTTTTTCTCTACTTTTTTACCCCATAGCGCTATTTCGTAAGATGAGCCGTATTGGGATGCGAGCTTGTTGTCAATCGCAAAAGCTTCTATGAAATTACCCTTTTTGATTTCTCTTGTTATATGGTGGCCTTCTTTTGTTGCATCTGTGACTGTTGCTGGGTATAAAGAAACTCCCAACCATTCGTTTTTATCAACAACGCCTGATACTAATATGCTGGCAGGAATGCCTTCTTTGTATTCAATAGTTACTTTTACAGAATTCTGGGCATAGGTTACAAATGAAGTAAAAAGCAAACAGCAAACAGCAATAGATTTTCTTAACATATTTTCCCCCTTTTTCTAATTAGATAGATATTTTGTATAAAAAGTTCCATAAATATTAAATGTTAATTTTTAATCCTATTGAACAGTAGATTATATCGTATATTTCGAAAACATCTTTTCCGCCAATAGCTATTAATTGGATTCTTTTATTGAAGTCATATTTAATTTTTCCTGAGATTTTCATCTTTTCTATATCGGGGCGGTTATTAATTATTAAGAGCCTATCATCTACGTTGTAAAACCCTTTTCCATAAGCTGCGTTTATTTCCATATTGAATTTTGTCCAGAAACTTCCATCATATAGTATATTTGAAGATACGGTAAGAGGGAAAGAAAAATACTTTTCTTTTTCTGCAATCGTGTAAGAAATTCCCGGCATAATCCATATTTTTTTATGGAGTAAGAATCTGAGTTCAGGATTGATCCGGTGTACGGCATAAGATATTTTACCGTCCCAATATTGTCTTGCATAGCAGGAGAATGCATATCCAAGTGTGTAAATTGGATTATAACCGTAAAGCAGACGGGTGCTGAGAGTCGTAGAGGTATTTTCGTATGAGTCAAATATATGGAATCCGACAACTCTTATTCCCGTTAAATGTAGTATTTCTCTGCTGTACCCCAGGGAGAACATATCTTGCCTGAAAACTTCTGGTTGCCAGTTTTCCGAGTAATTATCATAAGCGAATGAGAAATAGTTTTTTTTATAATCCATTGTCCAGTAAGTAGAAATTGAGTTGCCCGAGATATTCATTGATGTGTCCGTGAGCGCGCGAATATTACTGTGAGTAAAATAAAACTGTGGAGAGAGTAAGGTTATTAAAAAGTGGATAAACATTAATGCAGAACTCTTACGGTAACCATTGAGTTTGCCCAATTGTTACTTTGGTCATAAGCTTTTGCCAGTATGGTGTAGGAGTTGTTGGGTAGAGGCATAGTATCCCATAAATATGTAAAAGGCTTGGTTGTGGATGTGGACACAGAATCTCCGTTGACATAAAATACAACTTTTGATACATCTTTATTGTCCGACGTCTCGGTTTTAACTTCGACCGTACCGGTTACGGTAGCTCCGGATGCGGGTGTGGTTATCGCAATCATAGGTGATTCGGTATCTGTGGTATCCAAAAGATAGACGGTAACTACATCGGAAAGTCCGTAGTTGTCTTCATTGTCGTAAGCTTTGGCGAAGATAGTATGGGAATTTGTATTGCTGCTTACAGAGCAGAGAGAGGAATAGGGGGTAGTTGTGTCCGTTGAGAAAAGTTCACCGTCTATATAAAATTCAACTTTTTTAATTTTTATATTATCAATCGCTTCTGCTTTTATTACGAGAGTGTCTTCTATATATGTATTATTGGGTGGATAGGTTATGATTACTTCAGGAGATTCAGTATCTCTGCTTTTACAGCCTGTTAATAATACGACAAAGAAAACAACGGGCGAAAGAAAATAATGTTTAAACATTAAAGTGTAAAATATAAGAAAAATGGTTGTTTGTCAAGAGGGGAATTTTTTCAGAAGATGTATGCATTAGTTAGTCTAAAATAATCATTTTCTTAGTAAGGGTAATATCGTCAACTTTTAACTTATAGAAATATATACCCGAGGGGACTCTTTTATTCTGCGTATTCATTCTGTTCCATATAGCTGTGTAACTGCCGGGAGTTAAACTCCCATTAACTACTGTTTTCACTAAAATTCCGGTTTTATCATAAATATACAGTGAGACATAACTTTCCTTCGGTATCGTATACTCAATAGAAACTCCATATTTTGTTGGGTTTGGGTAACTTTGTTGTAATACTATACTTTTCGACGTTTCGATTTTTCGTTCCTCTACGGCGGCTAGTACAAAAAAGGAATCGGTGTTCCCGATAGAAGGCATACTTGTGGAATCAGAGTACAAAAAAGCCACATTTGATGGAGGCGGTAAATAGCCAAGGGAATCAGCGATAGCTTTTATTTCCTGCTTCTGCGTGCTGTCCAGAGTTTCCCACACTTTAGTAAAATAAGTTGCATAATAATAACAAAGTGCTCCATCCAGCTCCCCATACTTTTCAGATAAGTTCAACACCGTATCACTGTCAGCTTTTCCTCCTGTCATAAATTTTCTTAATTCTATAGATATGTCACGTCTTCTATCAACAATATGGTACAAAAATGAATCAACTTTCTGGGTATCTACCAGTCCTGTTACCAGAGGAGCTTGCGAACCATTAAGAACTTCCAGGAAAGCCTGTCCTGCAGTTGCCGTCAATTGTTCGTTTATACTGTAATTAGGATTACCCATAGCAGGCCAGTCTTTTAAGTAGAATCCCCCAAAGCAATCTCCCTGTCGTTCCGGACAAAAATAAACGTCCGCATCAACAGAACCTGCGTACCAACTGTACATTTCAGTCGCATAGGTCATTAAGCCTTGACCCACTTCACGAGGAAGATGTAAAGTGTCTACAGGATTTATAAGAGTGCTATCCCAATTACCTATCCCGCCCAAAGTTTTTAAATTATCCAGTGCTGCTTTTTGTCCGATTGTCATAGAATTTAAGATTTCTCCAAACAATTTTTCACGGTTATAACTGATTTGTCCGTCAATGCGGTATAATTGCCCCGAATACTTCATAACCACACTTTTATTCAATCCTTTACTGCCCACAGGCACGTCTCCATCTAAAAGACGACGGAAAGCCTTCATCATAGGAAATCTGAAATATGCATAGTCATTAATAAGACTTGCCTGGTTCTGGGCGCTTGCTATCAGAGTATTAATCTGTTCTGCGGTTAGAATATGGAGAACATTATTGGAAATGATTGTTACAAATGCCGTGTTGTGCCCCATACTTGTAGGGTCGTTGTCGCGCAGGGACTGGAATCCGGAGAAATCCGCTACTTTCCCCGGAGGAAGAAAAGACTGCGAACCTAAGCTTCCGGTAAGAAAAGCCAAACCATCAAAAGCGATTGTGTTTCTCTGGGCTCCATCCGAGAGAGTTTTGTCCATATTATACCCGGAATCTTTTGGTGCTTTCGCTTTCCGCTGAGCCGATAATCGGTATTGGTTCCCTAAACCTATACTTGTCTTTGGATATGATAGCGCATCAGAAACCGACGGTAATATAGCAACAAGTATATTTATGATACAAAGGAGTATTGAAAAATTATGATATGTTTTATATTTCATGCTTTCCCCTTTTATATTTTAGATACGAACAATGTCAAAAAAGTTCCAAGTTTTTGTTTTTATGCGATATTGAGGTATATAGATTGAAAGTTTGGATGTTGAAAAATAGAAAACACAAAAAAATATCACAAAATGACATAGCCACTTGACAAATTGTTAAAAAAGTATCATAAGTATAATATATTATTAAAAAATAATGATGAATCCAGCTATGCTGGATAAGTTGGGCTTCCGATAGCGGGATAGGAATCCCTAATCCCGCCATGGCGGGAAAGAGATTGACTATAATGCTTCCGCCTCAGGCGGATTGTAAAGTCCAACTAAAAAACAGGGGGTATAATGCGTAAAATAATGTCTATTGCGTTTTTATTAGTGATTTGTCCTATATTAGTAAATGCAGGAAAGACTACGATACTTACTCCTGCGAGTGCATATAAGCCTATGAAATTTGGCGGTACCAAGGGTGCTATTGACACTTTGCATCCTCAATGGGATGCTTTTAAGGTAGGCTGGTCGTATAAATATAGAGTAGAGTATGAGGCAACACAACTTACACCTGCGGCGGCATGTTCTGTTTTTGCGATATGCCACGGTGTATCTTCAAGGTATACGAATTCGTCAAAACAGTGCAGTGTTTTTATTTGGAGTAATGTAGTGGAAGCTCCCGGAGCAGTACTTTACAAAGCAAGAGTTACGGCTACATCTACTACAGCACAGCAGGTAAGTTATAATTGGTATAGTATAAATCCCCCAATATATGTAACAGGACCATTCTGGGTGGGAAATTACGAAATGGATACGCTTTATCCTACATCATCAGTAGATAGTATTCTTACCGTTGCAGGAACGAGTGGGTACAGGTCTAAAGACAGCGTAAACTGGTATGGTGAGAATGCAGATTATTATCATGCGGCAGCCGTGAATTATCTATCAGGAGGAGAAATTAGTGTGTCTCCTATTTCTCTGGCGTTTCAAATAGATAGTAGCTCAGCGAAAGGAACAACTTTATTAACCTCGACCGTTTGCAAAGCAAACATAGAAGATGAGGCTTATTGGAAAGACATAGTGCCCGGTGAAGTAATAATTGGATATAAGAATACTGTTGATGTAAAGAAAGCAACCTTAAGTCAGCTTGGAATTGCAGAAAAGTGCATAACCGTAAAGAATAAAGAGATGGGTGATAATTTTATCCTTGTTAAGGTAAACGGCAGCATAGAAGATGAAAAAACTTTTATAAAGAGTATGTTAGCGAGACCGAATGTAATTAGTGCAGAACCGAATGGTAGAACCAAGTCTTTCAAGAATCCTAACGACCCGTATTTTGCTTCATATCAATGGGACAAACGGAGTTTGAAGGCACCTGAAGCTTGGGAATATGGATGGGGAAGCGATGCCATTTCTTTAGCAATAGTTGACCAGGGGTCGCAGTACACTCTTTCCGATTTAAGTCCCAGGTATGGTACCGTTAAAGGACGCGATACATGGAATGATGACAGTGACCCTAAACCGAATGACCTAACAAATGAATATCACGGGACACATTGTTCGGGTATTGCGATGGCTACAATTAATAATAGTATAGGTATTGCCGGGATGTCAAATTCAAGACTTTATGCTGTCAGGGTTCAGGAAGCAGGTGGCGGAGACATTGCTGCAGAAGGTGACGGGATACAGTGGTGTATAGATAATGGGATTAAGATACTATCTATGAGTATGGGGTCGACTACTCCATATACGTATATTCAAACGAAATGTATCAATGCATGGAATGCGGGATGTTTGCTTTTTGGAGCAAGTGGAAATGACGGACATGAACCTGTTTCGTATCCCGCAGGTTTTAATGGAGTGCAGGCTGTAGGCGAAATAAACTCCTCCGACCAGCTTGATGCGTTGAGTAACTATGGGACTGCTATGAAGTTTGTTGCTCCCGGAATAGGTATTGCGTCTTATTTTCCTGACGGAAGCATTAACCAATTATCCGGGACCTCTATGGCATGTCCACAGGTTGCGGGTGGGGCAGCGCTTGTGTGGTCGGCGAATCCATCGTTAACAAATGCGGAAGTAAGAGATATACTGATTGCTACGGCGACAGATCTTGGAACTACTGGATGGGATAAGTATTATGGGCACGGAAAGCCAAATCTTCAAAAAGCAGTTGAATTGGCAATGAGTGGTGGCAGTCCCGCAGATACAGGAATATTAACCGTTTACAATTCATCTTCTGCAACCGGGGCTTTATATGTTACGGATATTACATATAAAGCAAGCTGGATTAAGTCAGTGTCTCCGAAGATTTTTAATGTCGCGATTGGTAGTTCCAATGGAGTTACTGTTATAGTTCAGGCATCACTTCCCAAGGGAACATATTATGATACCTTATTTATAAGATCAACGGATGCGGATAAAGATCCGTTAGCCGTACCGGTTACTCTTACTGTTGCTAACCCTGGGATTGAAGAAACAAAAGCCTCTGAATTTAATTTCAGGGTTTTGAGCAATCCGACTACGAAGTTTGTAGGTATTAGTTTTAATATTCCTGATGCCAAGAATGTTACATTAAAAATGTATGATGCAACCGGAAGAGAGGTAAAGACTCTTATTAATGATTCTAAGATGAGTGGCAGTTATAATTCAAAAATTGACATTAGGGCTCTGAGTTCAGGGATATATTTTGCCGTGTTACAGGTTGGGGATAGTCGGATAAGTAAGAAGGTTACGTTGGTAAGGTGAGAGGATAAATTAAAAATCAAAAATTAAATATCAAATATACATATAAACAAGTAAACAAGATATACCAAACAGACCTGCAAAAAAAATCGGTAGTCGAGCGGGTAGACAGTCCGGATTGACAGGATTAGACAGAGACTCCAGAGAAGAGAAAAAGATAAAGATTAATATAGTAAGATAGTCTAGATGGTTTAGAAAGTGTAGAAAGTAAAAGAAAGAATGATATCCTTCACTACGTTCAGGATAGCCAGTGCTAAAGTCTAAGGTCTGGCAAATTTTTGGTTGACAATAGGGATATAATATATTAGACTACAAAATAATGGAACCACAGCAACCAATTGGGCAACAAATTCAAGTAGAGCTTAGTGAAGAGTCGGGTCAGGGGACATATTCAAATTTAGCAATTGTCTCACATTCTCCTTCGGAATTTATTATTGATTTTACGAGAATTTTACCGGGACTTAAAAAAGCTAAAGTTTATTCAAGGATTATACTCACTCCTTCGCATGCAAAAGCTCTTATGCATACCTTAAAGGATAACATAGAAAAGTATGAAAAACAGTTTGGCGAAATAAAAATTAATATAGATGAACATAAAGAAGTAGGATTCAGGGGATAAAATATGCAACTAAACGAACTTAAGAAACTTATAAAAATGCTTGAGGAAAGTAATGTAGAGGAAATCGAAATAAAAGGCTTTTTAGGGAGAACTGTTCGCGTTACAAAGAAAAGAGCAGATACCAAAGTTGTCCAGGGAAGAGTAGAGAAAGAAGCCAAAGTCCCGGAAATACCTCAAATTAGTGCGGTAATCCCTGAGCCATTAGAAAAGGTAGAGATAGAACCAGTTATGACTCCTACGGCGCAGCCTGCACCTCAAGCGTCCAAAACTGCGGAACCGCAAAAAAACCTAGTTTCCATAAATGCACCTATTATAGGTACATTTTACCGTGCTTCTTCGCCCGGAGCGAAACCTTATATAGAGGTCGGAGATAGAGTTACCACCGGCAAGGTAGTGTGTATTCTTGAAGCAATGAAAGTAATGAATGAAATAGAGGCTGAAGTGTCCGGTGTAGTACGTGAAATACTCGTAGAAAATGGAAAGCCAGTTGAATATGGACAACCTTTATTTATGTTAGAATGCTGAAAAAAATACTTATTGCCAACCGTGGTGAAATTGCTATCAGAATTATCCGGGCCTGTAAGGAATTGGGTATAAAAACTGTAGCGATTTACTCGGAGCGTGATTCAAATTCTCTTCATACAAAATTTGCAGATGAATCGGTATGTGTAGGTCCTTCTTCGTCTGCATTATCCTATTTATCCATTCCGAATATAATCAGTGTATGTGAGCTAACGGGTGTAGATGGAGTGCATCCCGGGTATGGATTTTTAGCTGAAAGTGCTCGATTTGCGGAAATTTGTGAAGAAAATGGGTTTAAGTTCATAGGCCCTTCGCCGGATGCGATTATGGCATCGGGGGATAAAGTCAACGCTAAGAGAGTTGCGAAGGAACTCGGTATACCTGTTATTCCCGGGACTGCTGATCCTGTAAAATCCATAGAAGAAGCTTTTGAAATCGCAAACAATACGGGTTATCCCATTATAATAAAAGCGGCACTTGGTGGCGGTGGCAGGGGAATGAGAGTTGTAACCAATAGTGATGACTTACAAAAATTATTTTTAATGGCGAAACAAGAAGCCAAATTAGCATTTGGAGATGACAAAATATATATTGAAAAATATCTTGAAAATCCAAGACACATTGAAGTGCAGATTCTTGCGGCGGATGGAGAAGCTATATGGCTTGGTGAAAGGGAATGTTCTATCCAGAGAAGACATCAAAAATTAATAGAGGAAGCGCCTTCGCCTGTAGTCAATGATGCAGATCGCGTAAAGTTGGGCGCATATGCCGTTAAATTAGCTAAAGCAATTAATTACAGTTCAGCCGGGACTCTTGAGTTTTTGCGTGATAAACAGGGGAATTTTTATTTTATGGAAATAAATGCAAGAATCCAGGTTGAGCATCCCGTTACCGAGATGGTAACCGGGATTGATATTGTGAAAGAGCAATTAAAAATTGCAATGGAAAATAAATTAACTCTTAAACAATCGGACGTTAAAATTAAAGGGCATGCCATAGAATGTAGAATTAACGCAGAAGACCCGTTAAACGGATTCAGACCTTGTCCCGGTAAAATTAAAGCGCTTTATATACCCGGTGGACCCGGTATTCGTATAGAAACCCACATATACAGTGGGTATGACATACCTCCGGATTATGATTCTTTAATTGCCAAGCTTATTGCTTATGATGAAACTCGTTTTCAGTGTATAAAGAGATTGGAACGAGCGTTAAGCGAGTTTTTAGTCGAAGGTATTTATACTACTGTTGCATTTCACCAGAATATAATAAAAGAAAAAGATTTCATTGATGGTAACTTTGATGTTAATTTCATAGAGGAGCATAAAGCTAACTGGGATACTGTAAAAACTTAGAGATGATCTATACATCGAAGAAAAATCCCTACGAGTCTTACATAACCGAACTACAAAAAGAGATAAAACCCGCTTACCTGATTACAGGGGACGACGGTTTTTCAAAAACAAAATTTGTAGAATATATAGAAAAGCAGCTTGTAAAACCTGATTTTCGTTCTATAGACAGACTTCTTACTTACGGGGACGAAATTAATGAGGATATGCTTTCGTGGTTATGGCTTATGCCTTTCGGTTCTAAAAAACGTTTACTAATAGTTAGGGGAGCCGAAGTAATGCTTGAAAAAGAATATGCAGGAATTACATCTAAGATTCAATCTTATCTTGATAAACCATCATTTTCCGGGGTTCTGGTAATAGTTGCCGAGCCGCTGCCTAAGAATAAATTAAAGTACAAACCTAAAAAAGAATTATCATTTAGTAACATTACAACTTGTGAATTTAAAAAATTAGGTGGAAGTGATATAGGGGATACGATTAAAAGGAAACTTAGAAACGAAAAAGTTACAATGGAAAAAGAAGGGATAGGGCTTCTACAGGAGATTTTTGGGAATGATTTGAATATGTTAAGAACGGAAATAGATAAAATTATTAGTTTTGTTGCGCCTTCAAAAGAGATAAAGCTAAATGATGTAGAAGCGATGCAATCGTATAGTCTAGAAGGCTCGATATATAACTTAACTCGTTTAATAGGCAAAAGAGAACGAACCAAAGCAATAGAGACATTGGAATTATTGCTTAATTTAAGGGAAAAATCAGGTGGGGAGAAAGCGAATGGCGTTTTATGGGAAATTTATAAATATTTTGAGAACCTGTTAAAACTAAAGATTCATCCTGAAGAATGTAAGGGTGGTAAATTCTATTATATAAAAGGGGAAGCTAGTTTATGGGAAGAAGAGAGTTTAGTTAATGCACTTGCAAAGATATTTGATGCTGAATTTGCAATTAAAACAGGTAAAGGAGATCCTGATCTTGTAGTAACAAAATTAATATATAATTTATGCTCATAATATATTTTGTCGTTCAGTTAATGGGGTATTTTAAGCAAACTGACTGGAGTGGGGATTCCGGGCAAACTCAATGGGGAGATACTTCATCGTATTTTGATTTTAATTTAATAGACGGAAGAACTACGAAAGGGAATTTAAAATTATATACACCTTCGGGGATATGGAAAGCTTCAAAAGAACTGCCTATTTACCAGGTAAATGCCATTCAAACCGGGGATAATGGAATAATATATTTAGGTTGTGGAGTGGATAGCACAAGAGTAATTAAATTAGGAAACTACGGGGACAGTATTATATTTAATAAAGTGATTCAATCCGGTGGGAATCCGGGACAAGTATTATCAATGATAAAACTGTCAAATGGAAATCTTGTTATTGGAACTGAACGAGGAGATATATTCTTATTTCAAGATACAGTTGTTATAGGACATTTCCAACCAGGTTATAGGATTCAGACGTTATGTAAGGACAGTTGGATATATGCCGGGATGGAAACTGGAAAAATATACTGGTCAACGACTAATGGCGTGTTATGGAATTTAGGGGATACAAGTAGAATACCGGGGACAAATAGTATATATAATATTAAACCGTTTAACGGTTTTCTTTATGCGTGTACACAATCTTCAAGCGGGCAGGGACAGTTATACAAATCAGTAAATAATGGCAGGGATTGGATGATAGTAAACACTTTTACCGGTGTTGAGGCTGTTTATTCAATGGCAGAGGATTATGAACATAATTTATATGTTAGCACAGGGTATAGTGGAAAGATATTTAAGTCTTCTAATTCCGGGACTTCCTGGCAAGAAATACCGTCACCCTGGCAGACAGCTGACTTTTATTCTATTTTATGTGACTCTATAGGGGGAGTTTATGTTGCAGGACAATGTTTAGGAATGTCAAAAAGCGTTAAAGGAATGGCGTTTAGCACTAAAAATGACGGTGTAAATTGGGATACGGTTTTGGAATATCCGACAGGCGCATTACCCACAAGAGTACTTGCGATGACTCAATCAAATGAAGGTTTTATGGTTATAGGTGGGGACACGACTGTTTGTTTTGTTTCGGGGTATGCAGATTCAGGCTGGATAGTTTCTTCTGTTTATGATGCGTTTGATACTTTACCCAGAATAAATAACAGTCTAAAATTTATAAATATTCACTATACTTGTAATGCCGGAGATAGTATAAAAGTAAAGGTTCGATCATCTAAATATCCTGATTCCCTTGGTATTTGGGGTAACAATGTTTCTAACGATTCTAACCCTACAAAATATGGTGGGGCTAAAAATGGCGATAGATATATTCAATACAAAGTAAACTTAAAAACTAATAATGGTTATAAAAGTCCGAATTTGTCAGAAATTTACATAAAATATAGTATAGACATAGAAGAACCGATTATAGATTCTATTATTCTAAGCGACTCTTCCGTAAAATGGAATAGTTATGTGCTTATTTATTTTAATAAATATATTGATCGGTTTTCGGTTAATTCTTCCAATGTTGACAGTATTTTCAGATTAAATAATAACCATTCATGGAGAAGTGATACTGGAAGAGGCATTATAAAAGCTCCTGGGGAATGGATGACCTCTTCATTGTTAAAAATTCCTTTATCTACGTTAAGAATTGGTAGTGGCGAAGGATATTGTCCAACAATTACTCTGGGAGATACTGTGTATCCTGATTCTTCCGTCGTTAAAGATACTCTTGGAAATCCTTGTTTGCAACCTACAATTGTTAGTATTAGCGTAAAACCGGCAATAAGTGAGAATAATGAAAAATTATATCCGGAATTATCTATAACTCCGAATCCTTTCAACCAGTTATCAACAATAAGGTATAGTGTTCCTTTCAAAAGTAATGTTTCCATAAAGATATATAATTGTGTTGGACGCTTGTCAAAAGTTTTGCTTAATGAAGAAAAAGAAAAAGGAACATATTTTATGAGATTAGAAAATAATAATTTGACTAGAGGAATATATTTTGTTAAGTTCATGATGAATGATAAGATTATGGGTACAAAGAAAGTGATTTTAGTTTTCCCGAAAGGGAAAAAAAATGAAATGTCCATATTGTAGTTCCGAAGAGGATTATGTTGGACTTTACGACGAAGGAGCATTAGTCCAACTTATCCATTTTTTATGGGGTCCCGTTTACGGGGGAAAAAATGAAATGTCCATATTGTAGCTCCGAAGAGGACAAGGTTATCGATTCCAGAACGGGCAAAGATGGAAGCTCGGTCAGGAGACGAAGAGAATGCCTTAAGTGCAGCAAAAGATATACAACTCATGAGTACATAGAGAAAATTCCTCTTACGGTAATAAAAAGAGACGGCAGAAGAGAACCTTTTGACCGTCAGAAATTGATTCAGGGGATAAGTATAGCATCAAGCAAAAGGCCTATTTCCGTAGATACATTGGAACAACTTATAGATGAAGTGATATTGGCAATTGAAGATTTGGGGAAAAAGGAAGTGGAGTCTAAAATTATAGGCGAAGAAGTAATGAAAAGGCTTAAAAAATTGGATGATATAACATATATAAGATTTGCCTCTGTATACCGCTCCTTTAAAGACACCAGCGAATTTCTTGAAGAAGTGAAACATTTATTGAAAAACAGGTAATCTTCTAATTGTTTTTTGATTTTTGGGGGATACGTATTTTAGAATACAATATTAAGAAGACCATAATTATGACACACAGCCAGGCAAACCAATCACCGAATTTGGCGTAAAAAGTAAGCCCTTCGCGTAAAGATATATCTTCTATAATTACGCGTTGAGTAAAAATAGCGGTTCTTTGTTTTAATTCTCCGGTTGGTGTCACGAAATAGGAAATGCCCGTATTAGCGCATCTTATGATGGGAATGCGGTATTCTACTGCTCTTAGTATTCCCTGCTGGGCGTGTTGATATGGAGCTACGGTTCTTCCGAACCAGCAGTCATTCGTTATGTTTACAAGGAATTTTGCTCCTTCACGGACAAACCTTCTAGATACTCTGGGAAAGATTGATTCAAAGCAAATCAAAACTGAAAATGGTGTTTTATCGGGGAGTTCAAATATTTTATATTCGTTGCCCGGAGCGTAGTCACCCTGTCCAAAACCTAATTTTCTTAAACGGGGAAAAACATTATCAAAAGGTAATCTTTCGCCAAAGGGAACTAGATATTGTTTGTCATAAAATCCATTAAGTCCTGCGGGAGTCATCAGGAAAGAGGAGTTGTATACGTTATTGGGGGTGAATCTTCCGCTTCCAAACACTACAGGGATATTTAGTGAAGATACAAGTTTAGTTACATCCGTTTCCGTATTATCCAGATTAAAATATCCCGGCACTGCCGATTCAGGCCAAACGAGCAAATCGCATTTTCCTGCGGTTTTACTTAGTTTGTAAAGCACATTCATCCGATAATAAAAATCTTCACTTTGTCTTAATTCAGGCATAAAATTCGGTTGGATAATGCCTACTCTTAATTTTGTAGGATAAAAAATTGTTTTCAAGGAAACAATGCCTTGTAAATATATGATTCCCATGACGGCAAGCGATAAATAAATATATTTAATTTTACGTTTACTTATAGCGTAGAACAAAAGTGCATTTATGAGTAATATGAAAAATGTTATTCCTGGTAAACCGGCGAATTCTGCAGATTGAATAAGCGGAAGGTAAGAAATAATCGTATAACCCATACTGCCCCAGGGGAATCCTACGTCGTTAGTTAATGAACGTAAAAATTCTATAGCTGTCCATACAATCGGAATGAGGAGTACGCCTCTTTTATTTAAATGGCTTATGAGCCAGAGAGTTACTCCGAAAACCAATCCAAAATATATAAAAAGCAAAAAAACGCCCAACCACAACCATGCTTTTATTGGAGCATCAAGAAACAATATCCAGTAAAGCAATCCTGATGCAAATACCCCGCCCGATATGAAACTATATTTAAAAGCATTTCTGTGAGATTGAGGTGCATAAAGGCAGGCAAAGAGTAACGGTATGAAACTTACGAAAATAACAAAAGGTGCAAGATAAAAAGAAAAAAGTAGTAAAAAAGAAGTAAGCAAGCTCAGAGCTATACGAATTTTATTCGTAAGAAAAGAATTATTTATCATTTGTTTTTTTAGCAGATATAACCAGAACAAAACTACCTTCTGTTTTGCTGATAATTTTTGAACTTATGTCAAATTCTTGTACGGGTAACAATTCTTTAAAGTCTTTGGGCGAATAAAGTCCTATTTGTGAACCCGTGATTTTTTTTAAGAGTAATTTATGTGGAACGCTGAAAGCTGCTTTGCCGCAGGTTACTATAATGCAACGACCTTTTTGGTTTATAATATGTTTGATTTTTTCAACACCTTCATTTAGAGGAAAGAAGCAAAAGCTATAAAAAGATACTACCAAATCGTGTTTGCCTTCATAAGCAAGGAAATCTGCTTGCTTGAACTTTGCTATTTGGTTATATTTTTTATGAGCAAAACCAATCATATCGTTGGATTTATCGATACCCAATATTTCAGCGCCGGGATATATTTTACTGAGTGTTTTAGTCAGAACTCCTGCTCCACAGCCAACATCTAATATTGTTTGTGGGTGATGTATATCCTTTAGTCCCGTAAGTGTTTTTATAAGCGCATTAAGACTCTTTTTCCGCCATAATAAAAGAGGTGGCAGCTTAAAAGCCAGTTCATACAAAGACGGAAAGCTATAATAATGCATTAATTGAATTTATATGGGAAAAAATAAAAATCAAGATAAAATAATTAAGGGGGAGGGAATTTTCCTGTATTCGTGCTTTTGGTGTAAGGATGATATTTTTTGGTCGGGGAGACAGGACTCGAACCTGCGACCCCATGGTCCCAAACCATGTGCGCTACCAACTGCGCTACTCCCCGACTTATTAATTTAACAACCTACCTGTCCCGCCAAGGCGGGATAATTTTCGAGATATTTTTTTGCCTTAACTATTGCCCTTCCACGATGCGAAATCTTATTTTTTTCTTCGGAACTCATTTCCGCCATAGTTTTCCCTATTTCCGGCACAAAGAATATCGCATCATAGCCAAACCCGGAATTTCCGCGTTCATCTTCCGTTATGTACCCATCAACGGTGCCTTCAAAAGTTTTTGTTTCTTTTTCTAACCCGGAAACCGCTATTATGCATCTGAATTTCGCTTTTCTTTCTTCTAATTTTTTACCGGTAAGTTCGTTTAATAATTTTTTTCTATTATCTTCATAACTTACATTTTCACCGGCAAATCTTGATGAATAGACACCCGGTGCTCCATTGAGTGCATCTACTTCAAGACCTGTGTCATCTGCAATCGTTAACATTTTTTTTATTTCAAACCCAAATTCTGATTTTTTAATTGCATTTTCTTCTATAGTTTTTCCGTCTTCTTCGGGTAAATCAATATTTCCAAGGCTTACAAATTCTACATTCAGGGAATCCAGTATTGCCGTAATTTCTTTGAACTTATCTTTATTATTGGTTGCTACAAGTAGTTTTTGTTTCTCCACTAAATTAATGCGTTATGAAGATAGTCGTGAATCCCTGGGAAATAAAAGTTTTCTTTGCAGCTTTTGCCGATTTTAGTGTAGTATAGTTTTGAGCTCCTACTTTCCAGTAAGAATTTATATTTTCCATATAAAAAATATCTCCATATTGTGTTTTTAAAAGGTTATATAATTTTTCTGCATTTTCTTTTATATTAAATGCGCCAAATTGTATTCTGATAGTTCCTGTCCGGGATACTTCTTGCGTTTTTACAGGTTCTTCTTTTACTACCGGTTGAGCTATCTCGGTTGCCGATGGAGTTATGTCTTTTACTACCGTAACGGTTTCAACGTTTGTTTTTGTTACTGCTACCGTTTCAACTTCAGCAGGCATATCCGTAATTAAGATGGTATCTATTGTTGTTGATGCCATTGTTAAACCCGTGGAAATACATATTGTAAAAAACGTTATTCCTATATTTTTATACATAGATTCCCCCTCTTTTATTAGCATACACTATAAAAAAACATTCTCTTATGTCAAGCAAAAAAGTAAATAAGTTTAGCTTTGGATTTGTTTAACTGTTATAGCCTAATTCAAAAGCCTTGAGGTTTATATCAATTATTTTTGGAGGAAAGTGTTCTTTGATAGTTTTAATCCAGCATTCTTTAGGGAAATCGAGTCTTTTTGCAAGCGCGCCAAGAAGGATGACATTTACTGTTTTGGAGTTCCCTATTTCCTTTGCCAGTTCCAATCCATTTATCAAGAACATTTCTTTTGAGTGTTTTTTTATTTCTTCGGGAATATTTTCGGGATATTTATCTATACCTGTTGATACGGAGAACGGGGGCAATTTATAATTATTTACAATGCATACTCCCGATTTTTTCAGGAATTTTATTTGCCGGAGGGTTTCCAATATTTCAAAAGAAAGTATAAAATCGGCTTCGTTTTCTCCTATAATGGGAGAGTAAATTTTTACCCCGAATCTGACTATAGAAACGACTGCACCTCCGCGTTGAGCCATACCGTGGACTTCACTTTTTTTCGCATCAAGTCCTGCTTCAATTGCTACTTTGCCGAGTAAATCAGAGGCAAGAAGTATTCCCTGCCCGCCTACTCCGCATATAAGAACGCTTGTTTCTTTCATATAAAGTATTGGGTCAAGTGACCCAATCTACCCTTTTATTCAAGTTTTAAGTTTATTATATAGAAATGAACACCGACAAATGGTCCAAAGTGTAATCCTCCTGTATCCCCGCATAGTCCTACACCAAGTGTTACGGATAAAGGAAATATATCGGATACCGGATAATATTCTATTTCCCCAAAGACTTCGGCTACCGGTTTCATAGTGCTGTCATTTTTTATGCCTGCGCCACCACCTAAAAGATAATTCACCTTAAATGTAGGCGAACCGGCATCTTCCGGTTTATAATTAGCTTCCGTGTTGGCTATCTTGAAAGAGGCGCTTACGCTTGCCGACAGTGTGCTTTCCATTTTAGGGAACTTTAACGACATATTTCCGGCTGTTGCCTGTAGAGCTACTTTTTGGGTAACATAAGTTCGAAATGTTATAAATCCCGTGGGATATGCTCCTAAACCGAGCGCAAGTTTGTCCGCGTTTATAAGTAAAAGTAGAATTAACATTTTGGTTCCTGTGAGATTGATTTTTTTACGCACACCTGTTGGCATAAACCGCAACCGGTGCATAGTATAGGGTCTATATAAGCTTTATTGTCTTTTAATGTTAATGCCGGGCATCCCAAATTTATACACAATTTACAGCCTGTGCAGACGTCGTTGTTTACTTTCATTACGAATTGTGGTTTTATTCTTAAAACGCAATCCCGTCTTGCTATGATAACCGAAGGTTCGGGAATGGCGATTTCTCTTTTTAGAATAGTTTTTAATTCATCTAAGTTATACGGGTCTACTATGAAAACCCTTTTTACGCCACAACCTTTAACGAGTTCTTCTATTGATACCTTTCTTGCGGGTTCTTCTCTTGCGGTTTGACCCGTTCCCGGGTGTTGTTGGTGCCCGGTCATTGCGGTGATAAGGTTGTCAAGGATCAAAACAGTAGTGCATCCGTTATTATAGACAAGATTTATAAGCGCAGGTACTCCCGTATGGAAGAAAGTAGAGTCTCCGATTACCGCAACAAGTTTGGTTTTATCTTCCGGGATAGATGCTCTTTCAATTCCGTAAGCATTGCTTATGGAAGCGCCCATACAGACACAGGTTTCCAGAGCGTTTAACGGCGGAAATGCGCCAAGAGTATAACATCCGATATCTCCCATAGCGTGAAGTTTTAATTTATTTATCGTGTAGAAAGCGCCTCTGTGTGGGCATCCGGGACAAAGCACCGGAGGTCTTTTAGGAATTTTTACCGTTAATTCGGTTGGTTTTGGAGTGCTTATATCAAAACTTTTTCTAAGCACAGCTTGAGTAAGTTCTCCGCAGATTGGGATTTTATCTTTTCCCGTTACCTGTATTCCTAATATTTTTATGTTATTTTCGAGAAACGGGTCATTTTCTTCTATTACGTATATTTTTTTCACTTTACCTGCAAATTCTTTTATAAGTTTGATTGGCAGGGGATATGTCATTGACAATTTAAGGAATGATGCATCCGGGAAAACTTCTTTAGCGTATTGATAAGATATGCCTGAAGTAATGATACCGATTGAGGTATCGTTTATTTCCATAAGATTTTTATTAAGTTGTTCGTTATAAGCCTGAAGTTTGAGAAGCCTGTTTTCTACGATAGGATGCCAGCGTCGGGCATTAGACGGCAGGCAAAGGAACTTTGAAACATTCGGCACATAGCCTTTTATTGGATGATTGATTTTATCTTCAAGTGTTACGGGTGTGCTTGAGTGACATATTCTTGTGGTCATTCTGAAGAGAAGAGGCGTGTCGAACTCTTCCGATATGTCAAACCCAAGTTTTATTAAATCTTTTGTTTCCTGTGAATCCGAAGGTTCGAGCATAGGTATTTTAGCCATAAGCGCATACCATCGGTTATCCTGTTCGTTCTGGGAAGACCACATACCCGGGTCATCTGCAGAAACGACTATAAATCCTCCGTTTACTCCTTCGTAGCTGACGGTAAAGAGTGGGTCAGCGGCAACGTTGAGTCCGACGTGCTTCATAGCGACGAGTGTTCTTGCACCGGCGAATGAAGCGCCTACTGCGACCTCAAAAGCAACTTTCTCGTTAGTGGCCCATTCAACATAAATGTCTTTGTATTTTCTAAGATTTTCAAGTATTTCGGTTGAAGGCGTGCCGGGGTATGCGGTGGCGATATTGCAACCTGCTTCGTATGCCCCGCGGGCGACAGCTTCGTTACCTGAAAGCAAAACTTTCATAATACTGGGAACTTATATTTATTTGTAAATCTGTCAAGCTTCTTTTTCAGGGTAATTAAAAAAAATGGAAAAAGTTAGTGTTAATAAAGTAATTTTTTAAACCTTAGTGCGTATATGGAACTACCTGCCAGTTATTTCCGTTGTTGAGATATTCAAACAAGTAAATTTTCCTATTGGTATATAGTTTTATGAGTTTAGCGTTATTTTTACTTTCCAAATCTTCCGCATACAGAATGTCGCTATTTTCAATTATGGCATCATTCCTGCAGATTACGGATAAATAATTATACCTTCTAAGCGTTACAGTTTTTTCATCGCTGCCCACAGGGTCTTTGATAAAAACTATTGCATTATGGATATTTCGGTTAGTTACTTCATTATAACAGTTATTGTTTGTGCCCCATACTTTGAACACTTTAGTCGCATTCGGTATATAAGAAAAAATACCTATTAAAAATAATAACGTAACCACTGCTCGTATGTTCGGTTTAGCTAAAGATTCAAGCTTTACGGCAGTAATAATTACTAACAAAGGTATGATTTCGTAATAATAATGAGGACCTGTCGGAGTGTTTCCGTGCGCCCAGAAAAATCCCATAAATATTATGGAAAGTCCGATTATGCCCATAAATATCCACTCAAAACCTGTCTTTTTACTTTTACATATCCATAAAGCTACAAATACAAGGGATAACAACGGCCAACCGAATAGATGTAACGAAATTGTAAAAACGTTATACATTAAATTTACGATAGCTTTTAGCAAAGAATGCCCTTCCATATTAACGGATAGAGAGCCAATATCCGTGCCAAAACCTGCAATATTTAATTTAGCGAATTCGCACAAAGAATAACCGTAATGTAGAGGGTGTCCGGTCAGGGTGAAATTATCATACAACTGGAAAACCAATAACGGCAGGAATCCCGTGACAAATAAAACAGCCATTCCCTTGTTTAATTGTTTTTTGTGTTCCATTATAATAATAAATATCAGCGAGGACAGGAAAAAAGCAAAAGGCAATGTTGGTCTTGATAAAAAAGCAATGCTTATGACGAATCCTGATAATAAAGCCAGATACCATTGGGACTTTTTATTAAAAAGTTTTATGATTAAAAACAATCCGAGTAATGAGAACAATGTGCTTGAGTTCTGGTTTAGGAATGATGCAGAGAAGAACAAAAATGCAGGGGATAAAAGCAGGAATACTGCTCCCGTGCGGGCGGTAAAAGGTGTATATAAGTTTTTAAGCAAGAAATATAAAACCAGTAATAAAAGAGCGCCTATTAAAGGGCAAATTATCCAGGGGGCTTTGATTAGAAATCCTAAAAGCAGAAGAAACGGGTGTCCCGGAGCGGGCATAGAAAAGAATCTGCCATTATTATTAATCATATTGAAACCGTCAAAAAATTCTGGATATACCTGAGAAGGTACCCATCTTTTACCCGTTAAGAATATTTGAGCCTGTTTATATACGGCGGTGTCATCTTCTTTTGGGTAGTGGTTATAACATTTCCAGGATATTAAATTTGCAGCCAATAGGGATAGCAAAACAATTCCGATAAGGAAATGAGGTTCTTTTATTTTCATAATGGGATTTTTGTAGTCCAGAATTTTTCTGAGAGGAGCAATAAAATAGAGAATAACGGCAACGGGAAGAAGCAGGATTATATGTTTTAGTTGTTCAAGATAAAAAGCAATTATTATATGATTTAAGAATGAGAATTTTTTTATTAAGATTGGAATAATTGTATATATGGAGAAAGAGATGAGTGTAACCAGTAGTATTACGAGTATGTTTTTGGATAGACTTTTTTTCATAATCTATCGGTAATAGTATTTTTTAAGTTAAGTTTGTCAAATTAAAAATACGTAGTACATAGGTAGTCAGGGATTGGCGTTACCGTTTTATATTATCAACTTAGACAAAAAGTGACCTTAAAAGGTCGCGCTACGTTCACTTTTATTTAGTCGGGGCAGTTGTCCAGCCCTGCAAAGCCGGATTAAAGCTCCGCTCTACCTTATTAATTATTATCTGTTTTTTATCTATTGAATTCTCTTTTAATCACTGTTAATTAAAATCTATGTAAATCTTTTCCAAATCTGCGTTCCCAAATTTTTTGTTTAGTGTAATTTTGTGTTTAGTTAGAGTTCGTGATCCGCCTCAGGCGGAACGTTACTCTAAATTATCCAGCTTTGCTGGGCTTAGTGCCTTTGTGGTAGAAAGTCCTTGGAGCTTTAGCCCTTAGGAATTTCTATCCTGAGCTTGCGAAGGGCAAGCCTTTTGTTTTTTTCTGTTCCATCCTTGTTAAGCAGTTTTTATAATAGATATAAAAAAAGGAATTGACTTTTGCAAATAAAGTATTAACATAACAAAATCAGGATAAAATAGCAGGGGGATAATAATGAGAAGAACGCATATGGAGAGAAGTCGCAGGCACAACAGAAGAACCTGGAGAAAGATAAGTACCAGACTGAAACCTTCAGCCAATGATTTAAAAACAGAGAAATTCCAGGGAGTTTTGAGAAAACTGCATGAAGCGGAAAAAGCAGAGAAAAAGAATTAAAGGCTCTCAATTTATAATAAGTACACTCACCAAGTAATAAAATTTCCCTAGTTTCTGTTAGAAAATGATTAATATCAAAAAAATAGGTATTTTGACGCGCGACTGCGCGGGAGTAAATGCGGCTATAAGAGCAATCGTAAGAACGGCATGCGCTTATGATATGGAAATCGTTGGTATAATGAGAGGGTATGAAGGTTTGATAAACAATGAGATTATACCTCTTTCCAGCCGTTCAGTTTCAGGTATAATTAATTTAGGCGGAACTATTTTGAAAACTTCCCGTTCCAAGACATTTTGCAGTAGCGAGGGTAGGTCGCAAGCGGCAAAAAATATAAGAGCCAATGGAATTGACGGTTTAATTGTCGTAGGCGGTAACGGTTCATTAACCGGGGCGCATTTATTAGCCGTTGAACATAATATTCCTGTAATAGGGGTGCCTACTACGATTGACAACGATATAAACGGTGTGGATAATGCAATTGGAGCGGATACTGCAATAAACGTAGCGATAGATGCATTGGATAAGATAAGGGATACGGCAGTTTCTCTGGAAAGGATATTTGTTGTAGAAGTTATGGGACGCAATTGCGGTTATATAGCTTCAAAAGTTGCGTTAGCGGGTGGGTGTGAGGAAGTTTTGTTGCCGGAAAGAGATTTCAATATGGACAATCTTTGTGAAGATATTGAAAAAGCAAGCAAAAAAGGGAAAGTAAGCTGGATAATTATAACGGCGGAAGGCAAAGCAAAAGCTCTGGATTTAGTGCGTACTATTAATGAAAAGACAGGGTTTGACATACGGGCGGTAGTTTTGGGGCATATCCAGAGAGGCGGTCATCCGACTGCTTTTGACAGGGTGCTTGCGGCATATTACGGGAATTTTGCAGTTGAACTTTTTAGAAAAGGCGAGATTAACAAATGTATGCGGTTAGAAAAGAATAATACTATGGTAAGTTTCCCCTTAGAAGAGGCAATTAAACCTAAGAACATTGAAGTAGAGAAGTGCTACGGTTTAATTAAAATCCTTGCAGGTTAATATTTTGTGTAAACGGGAATAAAAATGCAACATATTAAAATAATGAAAAAAATTTTGTTTTGCGGGATGTTGTTGAGTCCTTTGAATTTACTTGCTGCGGGCAATATTCTTTCAAAAATGGGAGATCTTATTGTGCCTTTTGGAATTATAACATACGGGTTAGTTCTTTTTACGGTTATTTCCGGGTTACGCGGATGGCAATTTAAGAAACATAAGTTAATTGCAATAATTGCAGTTAGTTTTGCGACTATCCACGCGGTAATTATTCTTTTGTTGAAGTTTGTTATACAATAAAAAAGGAGAAGAATGAATATATTAAAACCCTTAATGATTTAGTGGTTTGTTTTTTAGTATGGTTTTTACTCCGTTAAAAGCATTTGCGGATCCTCCTAAAAATATTATTATGGAATTTAATATCAACCCCATTACTGGTCAACCATACAATTCCCCAGACAGTCCAAAAATATTAAAAGTTAAAGTAGTTCATCCCGTGAAGCCAAACCAACAGAAACATTTTATATCTTATATAAAGGTTTTTCTGAATAAAGATTTAGTGGTGGAACAACATTTCAAAAGCCAATCCAGTGATTCAGCGCAAGAAGTATGTTATTCCTTGATAGATGCAAAAATCGGAGATAAAATACTAACAGAAGCTAAATGTAGTATTTATGGAACGGACAAGAAAGAACTTTTGATATCTGAGCCGAAGCAAGGTGAAAAGTAATATGGACGTTAAACAAGCAATATCGGAAAGAAGGGCGTATCGTTCGTTTGAGCCCGTGGAAATCACGGAAGAGTTAATTAATAAGTTTGCAGAAAGTGCAGGTTTGGCTCCTTCTTGTTTCAATAACCAGCCGTGGAGGTTTGTATTCGTTTATGAACCTGAATTATTGAAAAGTATGCATTCTGCTTTTTCCAAAGGGAATGAGTGGGCGCAATATGCATCTATGATAATAGTTGTTTTCAGCAAAAAGGAATCCGATTGTGACATAAAGGGAAGAGAGTATTTCTTGTTTGATACGGGTATGGCGGTTGGTTTTATGATGTTAACGGCGACCGAACTCGGTCTAGTAGCGCATCCTATTGCGGGTTATAATGAAGATAAGGTTAAGGAAATAGTCGGTATTCCTGCGGATATGAAAGTTATAACGCTTATACTGGTAGGGAAGCATTCGGAAACAATCAATCCTATTCTTTCGGAGAAGCAGGTCAAGGATGAGAAAAACAGACCGGATAGGATGCCATTAGATAAATTTGTTTATAAGAACAAGGTTGTTTGAGTAAGTATTTGGACGATTTTTCATCAATTTTAATCAATTTTTGGCAGAAATTTTCATTCTCAATTTCCTCGAAAATCACAGAAGAGATTTTCGCAAATCTTTATCCCCAAGTTATTAAAGGAATTCCCCCCTGTTTTCAAATTGTTTTTTTAGTTGACTTATTAAAGAATACGGTAATATTAATCTTTTAGTGTGGTATGAAATTTAAGAAAGGGAGGAAGATGAAAAAATATATAAAGTTATTTTTCACTTTTTTTGTTTTTACCGCAATCTCTTCTAATTGTTTTGCTCAGTACCCAAACTGGGAAAATTATGCGAGCGGGAAGTGGATTACCGCTTTTGTGAACAAAGGGAATAACATATGGATTGGCACGGATGGCGGAGGGTTGGTATGTATGGACACGGCTAACGGGGATATGGTATTTTATAACCACGCGAATTCAGGGTTGCCCTGCAATAATATCACTACGCTTGCGCTTGAGGATTCAAACATATGGATTGGGACTTATGGCGGCGGGTTAATAAAATTTAACGGAACGAGCTGGACTGTTTATAATAAGAATAATTCAGGGTTGCCGAATAATGTCATTAGTGCCATTGCAATAGAAGACAGCGTAAAATGGATTGGAACTTATGGCGGTGGGGTGGCAAGATTTGACGGAACGAACTGGACTGTTTATAACTACGGCAATACGGGAATATGGTGTGAGGAAGTCACTACTATTGCATTGCAAGACTCAATAAAATGGATAGGGACTTATAGCAGCGGGTTGGTAAGATTTGACGGAACGAACTGGACTTCTTATACCCACAGTAATTCCGATTTTCCGTGCTATGAGGTTGATGCTCTTGCAATAGAAGGGAGCGATGTCTGGATTGGCGCTTATGACCATTCAGGCGGCGGTCTTATAAAGTTTGACGGAACGAATTGGACGGTTTATACTACGAGCAATTCAGATTTGCCTTCCAATGACATTTTTTCTCTTGCATTAGAAGATACGGCTTTATGGATTGGCACAAGTTATGGAATAGCAAAGTTTGACGGTGTTAACTGGACGGTTTATGACAAGAACAATTCGGGGTTTCCCTCTTATTATGCTTGTGTCGTTTCAGTGGCGGGGAATACAAAATGGGTCGGGACGCGTGTTGACGGGGTGATAAAATTTGACGATGACACCGTATGGACGGTTTATAATCCGAGCAATTGCGGGTTATCCAGAAACTGTATTAGCGCTCTTGTGATGGAAGGGTCAACAAAGTGGATAGGAGTTTCCTATGGTTATAATGGATTAACAAAATATGACGGGATCAACTGGACGACTTATAATACGGGGAACTCGGGAATACCTAATGATGACGTTATGGCGATTGCTCTTGAAGGAAGCACGAAGTGGCTTGGAACTTATTATGGCGGGTTGGCAAGATTTGACGGGATTAACTGGACGGTTTATAACACGGGAAATTCGCAGTTGCCGTATGATTGGGTTCAGGCTGTTGCCGTGGAAGACAGCGTAAAATGGATTGGCACTTATGGTGGAGGGCTGGCAAAATTCGACGGAACGAACTGGACGATTTATGATACGGCAAATTCAATAATGCCTTCTGACTGGGTTGAGGCAATTGTTGTTGAAGACAGTATAAAATGGGTTGGGACGCACGGAGGGTTAGTAAAGATTGAAGACACGGTTTTGACCGTTTACAATGTAAGCAATTCGGAATTACCTTCGGACACTATTTTATGTATTGCGCTGGAGGGGAATGTAAAGTGGATTGGGACTTATTATGGCGGGTTAGCGAAGTTTGACGAGGTTAACTGGACGATTTATGACAAGAACAACTCGGGAGTAATCTGTAATAGTGTTTCTGCGATTGCGGTAGAAGGGAGCGCAAAATGGATTGGGATGGACGGCGGCGGATTAACAAGGTTTGACGGGACAAACTGGGTTTTTTATAATGTGGGAAATTCGGGATTGCCCAGCAATGTAGTTACTGAAATAGTATTTGAGGGTGGCAAAAAGTGGATTGGAACAAACAATGGATTGGCGACTTATACAACGACAGGGATACAAGAAATATCAAAAATCAAAAATCAAATATTAAATATAAAAATAGGACAAAACCCATTTGTACAATCAACAACTATTAATTATACTATTCCTCCGAATAACGATTATACGAATACAAGATTAACGATTTACGATTTAACAGGCAGTTGTGTAAAAACACTTGTGAATGAAGAAAAAGAAGCGGGGAGTTATGCTGTAAATTTGGATGCGAAGGGACTAAAAACAGGAGTTTATTTTGTGAGGCTAACAGCAGGGAATTATAAAGAGAGTAAGAAGCTGGTGTTGATGAGATGATAAATACAGAAATGGTAAAAAATGTCCAGCTGAGCTGCCACCGCCAAGGGCCGCTTCGCTCCAGATAAGAATCCCTAAGGGCTATTGCCTAAGGGCTTCTAAGGAGAAAGATGAAAACAGATATATTGCTTTTAATTCTTTGGGGGGTTATGGGGATGGCGCTTTTGGTATCTTTTATTTTTAACAAACCTATTTCCCATGAATCGCTAAACAGACCGGTAAAGTTATTATCGGGGATATCATTTTTGCTTCCGATTATACTTTATCGTGGGCATATTCAATATTCGCTTCTTGGATTATCTATGGGTTTGTTGATTTCTTTATCCTCCCTTTCCTGGAAAGAAGAAAAAAAGGACTACAGGACGGCGCACGGAATATTCGGGTTGATACTTATGGGATTTTATCTTATAGATGTAATATTTAAAAACTCGATAACAGCTTTGGTTATATGGATGGGGATGTTTGGATTATTGTTTTTAGTGTGCGGGATTTTAAACTGGGGAATAGTTTATAACGATAATAAGAGGGAAGAAAAAAGCAAATTCTTTCGAATGGCTGTCGGCATAATCGGGGGGATTTGCTGTGTGGAAACAATTGTAGTTCTGGTGTTGTTAGCCGGTGGTAAATAAATAGGCGAAAATGGAAAAAAATATTTTTTGTATATTTTGCGGTATAGTATTTGGAGTAGTAAATCTCAATGCCGGTTCTGTAAGATTGGATGGAATGGGCGGAGTAGATATTGCAGTAGAAGACATAGAAAGCGAGATGTCCGAAAACCCTGCTAAATGGCTGGATTTTAATAAACCGGCACTTATGTTTAACGGATTTTATAGTGAATGTGAGTACTTTGACGATTATAATAATCTTATTGATTGCTTCCATTATCGCAATTTTTTCACAAGAAAACTTGAAGGATACGCACTTTATCCTTTCAAAAAAGCAGTTTTTGGACTTGGATATACGGACAATTTAAATGGGTATAAATATTGGTCTCTCAGCCCTTACTGGCATTATAAAGAGGGAGAGTATGTAGAGGGTATTTGTACAAACACATCCTATCAGCGTAGTATTTCCCATTGTCCTATCTTCTGTGCAGGGATTAAAGTGAAAACAATAAATATCGGAGTTATGGCAAAGCTTTCTAACGCCCCTCCGTCAATATATAAATCAGAAACTACTTATAATTTTGACAGCTCATCCTATTGCTCAGATACATCCGATTATTCTGCCTCTAACTATTCTTATATTTTGGGAATTACGACCAGTGGTGTTCCCAAAACCTACATTTCGGGGAGTATTGAGTATAGTGAGTACAAACGGTTATACTCTAAGGCAAGCGATTTCGATCATAATTCCTACTCTACTAAGGTCAATTTATTGGTTCGGAGAAAAATTACAGATTGGTTGACTATTGGAACAAAAACATATTATAGATACTGGCATGACCACTCTGATACTCCCTTTGGAGCCTTTAATTATTTTTATTGGTACTATAATGGGATTCCATTAGGAATTGTTATTTCGCCGGATAGCCAGACAATAATCGGTATGGATGTATATGATTTAATTAAGATTAGCACTAATTTTGTCCGGATGAGTTATCCTCGCATAGTAATCGGCGCTGAAAGACTTGTGGGACAATTTGCACTTCGATGCGGGTTAGAAGCCTGTCAGGCATATGACGGTTGGAAAGATTACACCTTTGACCCGAAGGTTGGGATTGGGTACCATTTAACGAACAAATTAAACCTCGACCTGACGATGGAGCCAATGGATTGGTATCCATGGAAAATGGCTCTCCAATATAAATTCTAAACCAATTGAATTCCTGTTTTTATGACTTTTCTTGGGAGTAAATTATAAGGCAAGCTTGCGCTTGGTGTATTATATGTAACCCCGAATAAACCTATTTTTGAGGAGAGTTTACCCGTGCATGCAAACGTAAAAACACCTCTATATAAAAGAAAGATTGACTTTTCGAAATTATTAGGTTTAATAGAAGCAAGAGGAGGGTAATTAAATAGATACCCGGACAACAGTATTTAAATTTATTTAAAAAAATGATAAGAGTAATTTTGTTACTGGGTTGCTTAATAGGCCCCTGTTTATTAGTTGGAAAAGAGACAAGACCGGTAGTTCAAGATAAAGGCGACCGGGTGCTATATATTCAGGATTTAAAATATGCCGTTCCCCAAAAAAGATGGGAAGCTGCCGAAATACTTGGTAACGCCGGAGACATTTTTGCGGTCCCTTATTTGATAAATGCGTTAAAAGATGGGGTGGTCAAAGTTCGTGAAAACTCTTGCGAGGCACTTGGCAAACTTGGAGATAGAAGGGCGGTAACGCCACTTATAGAGAGATTAAAAGATTCTTATCCTTCCGTGCGGTATGCAGCAGGTGAAGCGCTTGCGAGATTGCATGACGGAAGCGGTGTTTCAATTATAGTCCAGGCAATAAGAGATACAACCGTTCCTTTTGAAAGAAGGGCAGGAATTGCAGAAGCGCTTGGAATTTTAGGTGAAAAACAGGCGATACCGGTTCTTGTTGCTGTGCTTAATGACCCGGCATCTCCGAAATTAAGAGAAAATGTTATTACTGCACTTGGTGTCCTTAAAGCAGAAGCGGCTGTAAGAGCACTTACGAATAGATTGAAGTCAGACGTAGAGAGTAGCCCTCAATGTCGTGTAGCAATAACGCAGTCATTGCTGGAAATAGGAGATAAACCCGGGTCAATAGGACCGTTGATAAGGGCATTAAAAGACCCTGATGTCGTAGTCAGAAAAGGGGCATCGGATGCACTTGGGAAGTTTATATATAAAGATAGGGCTACAATACCTATACTTATTGATTTCTTAGAGCCTGAAGATACTAGGGAATACGCAGCTATGATGCTGGATTCTTTCTTTAATAATCAGGATGAAATTGACCTCCTTGCAAAAGTAGTAGGTGCTACCGGAGATTCAAAGAAACCTGCTCGCTTATATGCTATACAGAGATTAGAAAAAATAAAAGACCCGGGAAGTGTAAGGTGTCTTATAGAAGCTCTTAATGACCCGGACTCAATTGTCAGGGCAAAAGCATCTACTGCCCTGGGAGTGATAAAAAGTCCACTAGCGATTCCACCTCTTATAAAGTTTGTTAATGACACAAGTTTAATAGTAGCGAGAGACGTGGTGGTAGCTCTTGGTGAGATAGGAGACCCTTTATGCGATACTACTTTATTCCAAATTATAAGTGATAAGAACAAGGATTGGGGACTTCGTACGTTAGCGGCTCAATCTATAGGAGAATTGCCCTTTAAAAAAGTATTTGACCGGTTATTAATGGGTCTGCGGGATAAGAATGCTGATATCCGCTATCTTTCGGTTGTCTCTCTTGATGAACTTGGCAGGAAAGAAGCCCTTTCTTCTCTGGATTACACGGCAAAAAATGATTCAGATAAAGAGACAAGAAATGCGGCACGACTTGCTGTGGGTAGACTCAGGGGAAAATCTTCTAATAGATCATATTAGTTTTTGTATATTGATTGCCGGACAGTAGTCACGGCAGGTGAAATTAAAAACCTATTTTGGAAAATTGTCTCTCCTCTATTTAGTAGTTTTATTCCCAAAAAGCACAAGATTTTCCCCCTCAATTTTTTGATTTTATAGTGAAATGAAAAAGATTGGGATTAAAGATTGACAAAGATAGGTTTTGAGAATATTGAGTATTTGTCGAGTATAAAGAATAATGTCAGAAATGGTAAAAAAGCATCCGAAATTTTTAATATGGCGAATGCCAAATAATATGAAAAAACATCTTATTATATTGCTATTATCTTTAATTAGTGCTTTTATAGTATGTAATTTTACTGAAGACATATCATATAAAATACTTGGGAATGTTTATTTTAAAAGTGTGGTTAGGATAAAAGTTGGGTATGATAGTTTAGGTATTCCCATTGTAGATTATGGATTTGGTAAGATAAGGAATCCGGTGACAGTTAGCCAACACGCAATGGAATTTTTCGAGTGTGAAAAAAGGAGAGAATTTATTAATTGTGCAAATTGGCTAGTAGATAATTCAAAATCTTTTGGAGAGTATTCTATTTTGGAGTATGCTTTTCCCTGGCCAATCTTTAATCTAACTTCCCCATGGCGTTCAGGAATGGCACAGGCTCAAGCAATACAAGTGCTAACCAGAGCTTACGATTTTACAAAAGATATTAAGTATTTAAATTGTGCAAAAGAATTGTTGAATGCTTTCTTTGTAGAAGTTAAAGATGGGGGTGTTACTTATAAAACAGTAAACAATGGATGGTGGTATGAAGAATATGCAGATGAAGGGCGTACAAAATCGATGGTTCTAAATGGCATGATGTTTACAGTTTTAGGGATATATGAATACTATGAATACACCCAGAATTCGGATGCCAAGTATCTTTTTGATCAAGGCATTATTAGTTTAAAAGAAAACCTTTATAGATATAATAAAAATGGGTACTCTTATTATGATATTCTTGAACATCCTGCAGGTGCCGGATATCACAATGTCTATATTCAATTACTAGATAGTTTATATAACATTACAAACGAAATAGTTTTCCAAGAGTACAGTAATATATGGGAAAAATATAAAAAAACTCCTCTTATATTGAGAATGATAGAAAAACCTACAAAGGCAGGAATAGCTATCTTTGTTTTTAATTTTTTTATTTTATTTGGATTGCTTGAAATTATAGTAAGTTTTAAAAAAAGAAAACATACAAACTAGAGGTTGAATTAATTAGTAACAGAAGTAGTTTTTTATCACCTAAGAAAATGATAGTGATAGAATTTTACAAAATTAAAATCGAAAAAGATTTGACAATTTTGTCTTTTTCCCTTTAGTATAGAAAAGTGGAGTTGGATGGAAAGAACTTAATATTTTGTTAATGGAGAGATGGCCGAGCGGCTTAAGGCAAACGATTGCTAAGCGGATCCGGGCATTTTCGTAACCCCCAGTAAATTCAAGCGAATCCCGTGATAATCCTAATGAAATCCCCCTTTTTTTTATGATTTTATTTTGATGGATTTTGATCAATTTTGACCAATTTATGTAAGAAATTTGGAAGAAATTTTTATCGCTCAATTTTCTCGAAAAATACAGGAGAGATTTTCGTAAATCTTTACCCCAAATTTGGCACAGGATTTTTCCCCTTAATTTTTTGACAAGACAGGCAAAAAAATCTTGACTTTCCATATATAAATAATTATCTTCTCTTTATGAAAGCTTTGATGTTGTTGATATTTTTGTTGCCAATTTCTGCTTTCGCAAGTTGGCCACAGATATATGTAAGAGGGATGGGGGGAGGCGTTACAATAGACTCCTATGATAATGTAATTATCGTAGGTTCTGCCCACATTGATTCTCTTTTGACTGCACATACTATTAAATACGACTCCAGCGGTGGTATTATCTGGTCAAGAGATTTTGAAGCTGGCACCATATATGGTGGAGGAGCAGGAGTTGTATGCGATAAAAGTAATAATATTATTATCGGGGGATGTGTATATTCGGCAGAAAGTCATTATGCCTACTGCACTCTAAAGTATAGCTCTGAAGGCACTTTATTGTGGAGTAGAATCTACAGGGTTGATTCACTGGATTTGGAAGCAGAAAATGATATTGCGGTAGATAAAAACAATAATGTAATTGTCACAGGGGAGAGTGGATTGGGGTATTGCACTATAAAATATGATTCTATGGGAACAGAACTATGGCGTAAATATTTTCCTATGGGGAATAAATGGTCAGGTCCTTTTTTAACTATAGATATTCACAATAATGTAATGATATCTCTTAATTACCTCAATAAATCTCTTATTGTGAAATACAGCCATAATGGAGATTCTCTATGGACAAAACAATTTGATGATAGCATTACCGGTCCACTTGTTATGGATAAAAACAATAACATAGTTATCGGAAGTACCTTACAACAAAATGATACAAGCTATATTGTTTCTATTACAAAAGTTGATTCTATGGGAACAACTATTTCAAGAAAAGAATATGCTTCCGATCAAGCAGGAACTCCTTATGACATTACTATTGATAATGATGGAAATATAATTACAGCAGGAGTTGCAAGGATAGATACTAATAATGGTGATTATAGTGGTGATTTTGGCATAACAAAATATACGCCTGGTGGGGATAGTATTTTATGGAACAGAACTTATCATAAAGAAAACTTTGAATGGGGAAAAGCGGTTGCTGTAAATTCAAAAAATGAAATTTTTGTTACGGGGACAATTGGACTTGGTGATACAATTATGGCATGGTTTACCTTGAAATATGACTCGGATGGCAATTTGATTGGGATATCAGAGGAACAATCTGCCCCGAAGAAACTAAACCATATAACTGTTTTCCCGAATCCTTTTACAAGCAAAACAACTCTTCGATACTCAATACCCAGATCTTCCAAGGTCTCGTTGAATATTTACGACATTTCAGGCAGTTGTGTTAAGACTTTCGTTAATGGAGAAAAACCGGCAGGGAGTTACACCACAACCCTGAATGCAAATGAACTAAAAACAGGGGTATATTTTGTGAGACTGACGGCAGGCACATTCAAAGAAACGAAGAAGTTGGTGTTGATGAGGTAAATTAAGAAATAGTCGGAGGACTGATTAATGAGAAGAATGTTTATTTTTGTCACCTTGTTTTTATGTGCTGCTATGAGTATGGGGAGTAAAGAGAAGTTTTCGGAGGGATTAGCTAATCTGCCTAAAGAAAAAGCTTTAGACAGTTTGAAAATTCTGATAACCATGAGACTGAAAGAACCGCCGAGACAGCCCTTTCTCATTACGAATGTTGATAGTATTGTAAAAGATATTTTTATTAAGTATAATGGAAAACGTTGGGAAAAACATTATCCTAAAAAAGTAGTAGATATCCTGAAACCCGTATTGAAAGAGTTTCACCATTTTTTCTATATTCAACGTTCTCATGTAAAAAAAGATAGTGGTAGAGGGACATATATCGAACTTGAACCCCGGGATTCTATTAATAAATTTCCTGAGAGCATATTAAAATACGGCAAAATATTACAACCCATTCTTTTTTATTGTCCGGTTGACAAAAATTTGGATAGTTATCGTATTCCCGTAACATTTAAAGATACGTTGGTATTACTCGGTTCTTTTTTAGCAGATTTGCATAGAAGCAATAGAATAAGCTACTTCTATGAGCCTATAGATTCTTATTTAGCCAGATTGGACCCCATAAAAGCGGATTCTATAATGTGTGATTCATTGTCTTCAAACGAAAAAATAGTATCTAAAAAACTTTTTGCGATGATACCGGATGTGTGGGGTTTTCTTGTAGAAAGGACTAGTGGAAAAAATATAGACAGCGTGATATATTTACTTCCTCCCGTTACTAAAAAAATATATAACATGGCTGATATTAAGGATTGGGATTCCGTTAGAGCCGATGTGTACCGAATGAGAAGTCAGGAGAATAAATAAATTCCCGGCAGAGAATTATAGTACAACAAAAAAATTGATATTGATGAAATAGGGAGAATTATGAAAAAATTAAATATCTTATTAATTTTTGCCGTCACACTCCTGAGCCAACCCGTATGGGCAAAGTTATCAGTGGTTGACAGCATCTTGTTCGGTCCGCCAGCAGGGAATGGAATGAACCCATCTGAAGTAGCTGTAAATCCAACAACGAATAAAATTTATGTAGCAAATCATGGTAATAATAGTGTTTCAGTAATTGATGGGACAAATGATTCCATTGTTGCTGTAATCGCTGTTGGTCCTGGCGGGACTAGAGATATATGTGTAAATCCGACAACAAATAAAATCTATGTTACGAATTATGCCAGCAATAATGTTTCAGTAATTAATGGAGCGAATAATATAGTAGTTGCTAACGTACATGTTGGGTCTCTTCCCGAAGGTATATGTGTAAATCCAGTAACAAATAAAATCTATGTAGCAAATAGCAGTAGTGATAATATTTCCGTAATTGATGGAGCAAATAATTCGGTAATTGGTATAGTGCCAGTAGGGTCTGTTCCCTTTCGCATATGTGTAAATCCGACAACAAATAAAATCTATGTAGGAAATGCCGGGAGTAATAGTAAGAATGTTTCAGTAATTGATGGCATAAATGATTCAATAGTGGATACAGTAAGCGTTGGAAATTGGCCTTATGACATAAGTGTAAATCCAATAACAAATAAAATTTATGTGACAAATTATGAGGACGATAGTGTTTCAGTAATTGATGGAACAAATAATTCAGTGATCGCTACAATAGCCGTCGGGTCTGCTCCCCGAGGTATATGTGTAAATTCAACAATAAATAAGATTTATGTAGTAAATGCTAGTAATAATGTTTCAGTAATTGATGGTATAAATAATTCTGTCATTACTGCCGTGTCCGTTGGAGGAAAGGGAACTCGATCTATATGCGTAAATCCTACTGTAAATAAACTCTATGTAACAAACTATGAGAGCAATAGCATTTCAGTAATTGATGGCATAAATAATTCAGTGGTAACTATAATAAACGTTGGAACTTCTTATCCTAAGGGTATATGCGTAAATCCAACAACAAATAAAATATATGTGGCAAATTATGAGAGAGATAATGTCTCAGTAATTGATGGGACAAAAGATTCAGTGGTTAGGATAGTACCCGTCGGGTCTTACCCTAAAGCTATATGCGTAAATCCAATAACAAATAAAATTTATGTGACAAATGAAAAAAACAACAATGTCTCTGTAATTGATGGAATTAATGATTCAGTGGTCACTACAGTAGCTGTGGGAGCTTCTCCCGAGGGTATATGCGTAAATCCAGTGACAAATAAAATCTATGTAACAAACTATTATATTAATAATATTTCAGTAATTGATGGAATAAACGATACCGTTATTGCTACGATACCAGCCGGTGTTTATCTTCAAGGAATATGCGTAAACCCAACAACAAATAGAATCTATGCGGCAAATACGGCTAGTAACAATGTTTCGGTAATTGATGGGATAACTAATTCAATGACTACTATCGTATCTGTTGGACTGTATCCTTATGGTATATGTGTAAATCCTACAACAAATAAAATTTATGTAGCAAATGCGGATAGCAATAATGTTTCAGTAATTGATGGGGGCAATGATTCAGTAGTTACTACAGTAGCTGTTGGGGCTCATCCATGGAGAATATGTGTAAACCCCAACATAAATAAAATCTACGTGGCAAATTTGAATAGTAGTAATGTTTCGGTAATTGATGGGACAAATGATTTAGCAACACAAACAATTTTGGTAGGAAACGGGTCAAGAGATATTGCAGTCAATCCGCAAGATAGTTTGGTATATGTAAGTTGTTGGTATGCAGGTGGGGTGTGGGTACTTAAGGATGATGGGTTAGCCATCGAAGAACCCTCAAACACCAATCCCCCTTCGACTACACTCAGGATAAGTCAAAACCCATTTTCTAAGTCAACAGTTATCAAGTATCAAATACCTGCCACAAGTAAAGTTTCGTTAGCCATTTACGATATTTCGGGTAGTTGTGTTAAAACTTTAGTTAACGGGGAGAAAGCGGCGGGGAGTTATACCACAACCCTGAACGCAAAAGAATTAAAAACAGGAATATATTTTGTGAGACTTACTACAAGCAATTATAAGGAGACGAGGAAATTGATTTTGATGAAATAGGGGGAAATATGAAAAATTTAAAGTATGGAATTATGTTTTTGTTCGTTTTTGCGGCGTTTCCTTGCCTTGGTCTTGATGACTGGGACATAGAAAGACAGTTGACCAACAACTCAATCCCGGACGTAGCGCCTGATGTATTTTTTGATATCTCCGGGTATTCAGGGAATCCCATAGTATGGATTTCGGGAGATTCCGTGATTTCCGCATCATATGCCGATACAGCTTATGTAAGCGCAATAAAAATTAACCCCGGCAATACAACAAATAACGCCAACCCGTCGATAGATGACGGTGGAATAGTATGGCAGGCACAGGACAGCGCCGGATTTTGCATTTACCGGTGGGGGAAAAAAATCGTTTCTTCCGCTGATTCTTTAGGATGTCCCCACATTTCATACAGTCAAGATATAATCGTTTGGGAAGGACGTGACGGCAATGATTGGGAAATATATTTTACTTCAAACGACGGAGATTCAATAACTAAAATTACTGACGACAATTATGATGACAGGTACCCTTCTATGGTAACGAGAAGCTGGTATGATACCGGTTCCGTAAGGCATGACAGCGCCTGGGTAGTATGGGAAAAGTTTGACGGCAATGATTATGAAATAATGTGCAGAGTGTTTAACGGGAAAACGTGGGGTTCCGTTACGGCAATTACAAACAATTCAACCAATGACAGGTTCCCCTGTGTCACAAAAGGAGTTTTGGAACATAGAGATGAGACAGTATGGCAGCAATGGGATGGGAATGATTGGGAAATAGCTATGAGTAGAGATGATTCGGGAATATGGAGTCCGGAAACACTGTTAACGGATAATAACGTTAACGATGAAAAACCCACGATAAGAAGCGGATGGGTGAGCAATGAAAATCATACTAAAAGCGTAACGGACATTATCGTATGGCAAAGATTTGACGGAAACGATTATGAAATTCTTTCCCTGACAAGGTCTCCGGGAAACGGATGGGATCCTGAAATACAGTTAAGCGAGGAAGATACTCTGGATGACATAAACCCACGTGTAGGCGTAAGCATAATCGTTGGTAAAAAATCGTGGTACGTTCCCGGAATATGTGTAGTATGGGAAGGAGAGGGCGAAAACAGCCAGGAAATATATTACAGAATCGGGCATCACCATTTTTATGGCATAGAAGAACCCTCCATTCCGAATTCCGCATTCCAAAATCCCAAATTAGAAATCTCCCAAAACCCATTTATTAAATCAACAATTATCAAGTATCAAATACCCGTTAGAACTCGAGTGATATTAAGTGTTTACGACATTTCAGGTAGTTGTGTGAAAACAGTAATTAACGAAGAAAAACCCGCCGGCACTTATACTACAACCCTAAATGCAAAAGAACTAAAAGCAGGGATATATTTTGTGAGACTAACGGCAGGTAACACGAAATTAACAAAAAAACTTATCTTAATGAAATAATAGTTGATATTTAATTTTTGATTTGATAACGGGAGGAAATATGAAAAAACTAAAAGTAATAATATTTGTTATATTTGTCGCAGCAACACTAAATGCAAAATACCCGGGCTGGAATGTGTACAATACAGACGATTCAGGTATTCATGCTATTGCCGGTGAAGGAAATAAACTATGGATTGGAACGAGGAGTGGATTGGTCTGTATGGATACGACTACAGGTGGTATGGAATTTTATAATTACGTAAATTCAGACTTGCCGGGGAATAGTGTTTCTTCAATAGCAGTAGAAGGAAACACTAAATGGATTGGGACTTACGGTGGCTTAGCGAAGTTTGACGGCACTAATTGGACTGTGTATAATACGAGTAATTCTGGTTTGCCGAATAATTATGTTACTTCAATAGCAATAGAAGGCACCACTAAATGGGTCGGTACATATAGTGGTGGCTTAGTAAAGTTTGACGGAACTAACTGGACTGTGTATGATACGAGTAATTCAGGCTTGCCGGATAACAAGGTTCTTGCAATAGCAATAGACGGCGCCACTAAATGGATCGGTACATACAATGAGTCCACAGGTGATGGTGGCTTAGCAAAATACGACGGCACTAATTGGACTGTTTATAATACAAGTAATTCAGGTTTGCCGGACAATCTTGTTTCTTCAATAGCAATAGAAGGAAGTAACATCTGGATTTGCATTGATTCTCATTATTCTTCTACTGGTGGACTTGCAAAGTTTGATGGCACTAACTGGACTGTGTATAACAAGAGTAATTCAGGTTTGCCGGATAATTATGTTACTTCAATAACAATAGAAGGAACAATAAAGTGGGTTGGAACAAGTTATGCAGGATTGGCAAAATTTGACGGGACTAATTGGACCGTTTATAATACAAGCAATTCGGGTTTGCCGGATAATGCTGCTTGTTCCATAACAATAGAAGGTGGTACAAAATGGATTGGGACTGGTTGGGGTGGTTTAGCAAAGTTTGACGGAACTAACTGGACTGTTTATAGAGTGTGCAATTCAGGCTTGCCGGGTTATGAAATTTCTTCAATAGCAATAGAAGGTAGCGCAAAATGGATCGGTACTAGTCGGTGTGGTTTAGCAAAATTTGATAACACTAATTGGACTGTGTATAATACGACTACTTCCGGTTTGCCAACCAATTATATTAATTCAATAGCAATAGAAGGAACTGGTGCAAAATGGTTTGGCACTTATAATGGTGGTTTAGCAAAGTTTGATAATACTAACTGGACTGTGTATGATACAAGTAATTCCGGCTTGCCGAATAATATTGTCCTCTCAATAGCAATAGAAGGCACCACAAAATGGATCGGTACTTATGGAGGCTTAGCAAAGTTTGACGGCACTAACTGGACTGTGTATAATATGAGTAACTCCGGCTTGCCGAATAATTCTGTTGCTTCAATAGCATTAGAAGGAAACACTATATGGATTGGTACTGGTGGTGGTGGCTTAGCGAAGTACGATGGGACTAACTGGACTGTGTATAATACGAGTAATTCAGGCTTGCCGAATAACTGGATTTGGTCAATAGCAATAGAAGGTTCAACAAAATGGATAGGTACCGGTTGGGGTGGTTTAGCAAAATTTGACGGGATAAATTGGACTGTGTTTAATATGAGTAACTCTGGCATACCGTATAATTATGTTACTTCAATAGCAATAGAAGGTAGCACTAAATGGATTGGGACTGGTGGTAGTGGCGTAGCAAAATACGACGATATTAACTGGACTGTGTATAATAAGAGTAACTCTGGCGTACCGGATGATTCTGTTACTTCAATAGCAATAGAAGGTGGTACAAAATGGATTGGGACTTGGTGTGGTTTAGCGAGTTATAAGGAAGTAGGGATAGAAGAAAATGCAAATCTCAAAATTCAAAATGCAAAATTGGAAGTAGGACAAAATCCATTCATTAAATCAACGGTTATTAAGTATTTCATACCCGTTAGAACTCGAGTGATATTAAGTGTTTACGATATTTCTGGGAGTTGTGCGAAGACTTTAATTGACGGGGAAAAAGAAGCGGGGAGTTATAGCGTTAACCTGAATGCAAAAGAACTGAAAACAGGTATTTACTTTGCTACTCTCGCTGCCGGTAAATATAAGGCAACCCAAAAACTTGTGTTTATGAAATAGCTCGTAAGAGAATATGAAACAATTTCTAAAAGTTCTATTGATTGGTTTAGGGTTTTGTGACTCGTTATTTGCAGATGATGGACTGCTTTTTGAATCAGGACACAACGTATATCCTATAAATAGCAAAACTATTGCTATGCAAGCGGAAACCGTAAACATAAAAGTAGCCCCCCCCTCAGATTCAACAAAAATATATGGTTGGGCTAAGAAAAAGATTCTCGTTGATTGTATCTTTACATTCGTAAATACAGGGGAAGCAGTCAAAAATGCTTTATTAGGATTCCCGGGAGTTGATGAAACTCAGCATTCCTTTTACGATTCTAATCTTAACAATTTCAATGTTTGGGTTGATAATAAACCCGTTCCGGTTAATATAAAAGAAGAAACAAAAAGAGGCGAAAATGAAATGACCGGGGAAAAAGACGTAGAGTTCCCGATAAGAAAATGGTACACGTGGAAAGTAGATTTCGCAAAAGGCGAAACAAAAACAATAAGAAATACATACTGGGTTTACCTTTCAACGCTAAGTGCCGGTATGTTTCATATTATAAGTTATGTATTAGAAACAGGCGCAGGTTGGAAAGGCCCAATAGGAAAAGCAGATATAACAATTGATTTAAATAAGTGTTACGAAAAAGGTGATATCTTTTCGATTGTTCCTGAAGATTATACGCTAACCAAAGATGGCAAAATTAAATGGGAACTAAAAAATTTCGAACCTGACGAAGATATACAAGTAACCATTCAACCGGGTGTTCAATCGGACGCCCCAAGTTTTCGAAACGAGCATGCCGAGAAATACATTAGCGCTGATTTGGTAACTATAGGAACCGTTCTCTCTTGCACAACGAAAGTCATTCAAGATGAGTCTTTATCTATTCCCGGAAGTGATACCGCAGATATTAGCCATTATATTACTGTTATGGATATTTATAAGATACAAGTTGATAGTGTGCTTAAAGGAGCTTTCACCGACTCTATAATTGTTATTCAAAGTCCCCCCTATAGAAACATTCTGCAATCTAAATTCACGGGACGTGATGCAAGAGGAAAACCTGTTTTTACGACTAAAACCGTCAAAGACTTTCTTAATATTGACAGAATAAATGGTCCGTGGCATGTCACAAGTAGGACAAAGCTTATTGCATTGCTCCAGAAAAAAGATACTGTTTGCATGTCTACACTTTTCAGAAGATATGACAAAGATATTATAGATTTCTATAAAGGATTAGATAAGAAAAAATAAATCTTTTGTAAGAAAAATGTTACATAGAAAAGTTGCGTTAATAGTTTTAGCGGTGATGTTTTTGGGTATAATTACCAGTTATAAACTATGGGGAGTAGACAGGGGTATAAAGTTAGAAAAAATTGTAGATAAAAAAGGAGATACTCTTGAAATAGAAACGACAGGAGGAATTATAAAAGGAGTATATGGGTTAAAGATAAACATTGAAAAAAAATATGGGGTGTCATTTTCTCATTTGAATAAGATGAGTACGAAAGAAATCGACAGGCTTGTTAAAAATTCTTTAGAAGATTATAAGGAATTTATAAACATAAATTTTGATGAATTGGTTTTAAGAAAATCATATAAAGACTCTTTCCATTATAAAGACGCAACATCATGGATGTTTTATTGGCATATTATTTACGACCAAATATATCGGGGAATACCAGTTGGAACTGATGGGCAGGCATTAGACATTCCTATTTGCCAAGATGGGATAATAAAAGGTTTTTGGATAGGTATTCATTCTAATGTCAATATTTCTGCCACTCCTTCTATTTCCAAAACACAAGCCTTTGAGGTAGCAAAGAAACATTTAATAGAGGATGTTCCCTATGATTATAGTGAAATTAACGATAATGGGGTGTTTATATTCCCTAAAATTGATGC